>JAADDV010000064.1 GCA_013153795.1 Aquificota bacterium
TCCATTTTCTACTCTTATATCCTTTATAAACCTACCATATAAACTCTTTTCATCAAATTTATAAATAGGTATTTGTTCAAATACATAAGCTACAACGCCAGCTAAAATTTTTTTCGTTTCGCTAGATAAAAAAGAAGGAAGTTTTTTATTTAAAATTTGAAAATCTTTTATTTCAGGGTCTTTTAAATAAATAGCTTTTTTTTCAGGGTCATATTTTATTCCTCCAGCTACTAAAATACTACCTGTTGCAGCTGGAAGTAAAGGAAGTTTATATTCAAAGCCAATACCGATATTTATTTTTTCATTTTCATCTATTGAAGCAACATTTGGGTCTTTTAAAGTTAGTCTACCAACTTTTAATTCCTGAGTTATAGGAAATTGCTTTTTTAAAAAAGCATTTATAGTTTGAGGAGATAAAGCAATTTCAAATCCTGGAGACTTTCCTCCTTGGACACAGGAAAAAATAAATAAAAAGGAAACAAAGAAAATGAAAAAGATAAAAAATCTTTTAAGAAGTTTTCTTTTCAATGTTATCCTCCGAAGAAATAGTTATTATTGTCTTCACGTTTCCCCTTGGATTCCAATCCCCTACTACCTCTAAAAATCTAGGCTTAAGAAGAGAATATAGGTCTTCATATATTTTATTTGTTGCCTCCTCATGAGAAATATATTGGTTTCTATACTTGTTAAGATATAGCTTTAAAGATTTAAGTTCAACAATATATTTATCAGGAATATATGTAATTTTTATTGTTGCATAATCTGGGTATCCTGAGCGAGGACAAAGACAAGAAAATTCAGGAAATGTTATATTTATACGGTAATTTTTTTCAGGATTTGGATTAGGCCAGGGCTCAAGCTTAGCTTCTAATATTTCTTTTTCCCCATATTTTAATTCTTTTTTTTCTTCCATTATACCTCCCTGCTGATTATAAAATCTGCTATCTCATTTAAAATTTGAGGATTTTTTAAAATTTCAATTTCTTTTTTAGCTTTTTGTATATACTCTTTTGCCATTTTTCTTGATTTTTCAAGACCAAAAACAGAAGGATACGTTAGTTTATTTTTTTCTTTATCTTTTTTTGTTTTTTTTCCTAACTTTTTTTCATCACCTATTTCGTCAAGAATATCATCTTGAATTTGAAAAGCCAAGCCTATATAAAGGCCATATTTAGATAAAGCTTCTTCTTCTTCCTTTGATGCATCTGCTAAAACTGCTCCTATCTGACAACAAGATTGAATAAACTTTGCTGTTTTATGAGTATGGATAAACTCTATATCATCAAAAGCCTTTTCTTTTTCATGAAGTATGTCTGCTGCCTGTCCTCCAACCATACCATATATACCTGTCCCATGAGCTAAAAGATTTATTGTTTTTAGAAGTTTTTCTGGAGAAATAGACTTATTGGAAGAAATTAATTCAAAAGCATAAGATTGAAGACCATCTCCTGCTAAAATAGCTATTGCTTCTCCAAAAACTTTATGACATGTAGGTTTTCCCCTTCTTAGGTCATCATCATCCATTGCTGGAAGGTCATCATGAATAAGAGAATATGTATGAATAAATTCTGTCGCAACAGCTATATCTATAATGTCTGATATATTTTCCTTCCCAACAGCTTTTGCACTTTCAAGAACAAGAATCGGTCTAAGTCTTTTTCCTCCAGCTTTTAAGCTATAAGCCATTGCGTCAAAAAGTTTTTCTGGAATTCCTTTAGGAATATATTTTTCTATAGCATGATTAATAAAAACAGCCTGTCTTGCTAAAAAATCCCTTATATTCATAAATTATCCATATTAAAAGCATTTTTTATATGGGAAATATTATTATTTAGAATTGAGATAATATCAAATCTTATCTCTGTGTAATCAGGTTTTTTTTCGTATAAATAAACTTCAGTAGTTTTAAAAATTTTCTCTATTTTCTTTTTGGTGATACTTTCTTCTGGTAATCCAAATATTTTGTTAGATTTACTTCTAACTTCGATAATTACAAGAGTATCTCCATCTTTAGCAATAATATCTAACTCACCATATCTTGTATAAAAATTTCTATCTAAAATTTCATAACCACTATCTTTTAAGTAAGAGACAGCTTTTTCTTCAGCTGCCTCTCCTTTCTTTTTCTTCTTCATTAAAGTCCAAAAATAAGATACTTAAGATAAAGTAAACCTAAAGCTACTATAACTGTAACGATAGTAACGGGTGTTCCTTGTTTTACGAAATCAAAGAACTTAATAGGATAACCCTCTCTTTCAGCAAGTCCTGCTGCAACAACATTTGCTGAAGCACCTATTATTGTAAGATTTCCTCCAAGACATGCTCCAAGTGCAAGAGCCCACCATAAAGGCTCAACATTAAAAGAAGCAGTTTTAGCTAAATCTATAAGAACATAAGACATAGCCATAGTAAATGGAATATTATCAACAATTCCAGAGATTATAGCAGATAAACTTCCAAGAATTAAAATACCAGACATAGGGTCTGTTAGAATTCCAGCTACAAAATGGGCAACATCCTCAAAAACTCCTGAATGCTCAAGACCACCAATAACAATGAACAACCCTAAGAAAAACATAAGAGTTGTCCATTCAACTCTTTCAAAAATTTTCTCTGGGTCTTCCTTAGACCATAATAAAAGCACTGAAGCCATAAATAAAGCTATTGTCCCTGCTTCAAGGTGAAGAATATGATGTAAAAAGAATAATATAATAGTAATTCCAAAAACAATTAATCCTTTTCTCATAAGAACAATATCAAACTCTATTCTTTGCTCTTCTACTATTCTTTCTATTTCTTTTGGGTCTTTTACTTGAGGTTCAAGAAGGCCTTGCATTTTCATCATTCCAATAAAAACAATAGTTCCAATTATATGAGTTATTAAAACAATAGGAGCTAAATTTACTATAAAATCCATAAATGTAAAGCCACCAAGAGAACCAATTATAATATTTGGAGGGTCTCCAATAAGAGTTGCTGTTCCTCCTATATTAGAAGCTAAAACAGTAGCTATAACATAAGGAACAGGTTTTAATTTTAATTTTGCTGTTATAGATATAAGAATTGGAACCATAAATAAAACAGTTGTAACATTATCTAAAAAAGCTGAGAGAACAGCTGTTAGCATTGTAAAGGTAAGAATAATTTTAAAAGGATTTCCTTTTGTTATTTTTAAAGCAAGAGCCGATAAAATAGAGAAAAAGCCACTTTCAATAAGTATAGAAACAATAATCATCATTCCAATAAGAAGGAATATAGTATTGTGGTCTATAGATTCCCAAGCTTGCTTAGGAGTTATAACACCAATAAAAATTGCTAA
The DNA here is from genome assembly GCA_013153795.1 of Aquificota bacterium. Classification (GTDB taxonomy): domain Bacteria; phylum Aquificota; class Aquificia; order Aquificales; family Hydrogenothermaceae; genus JAADDV01. The sequence goes on from JAADDV010000064.1 coordinate 3,320, forward strand.
AAACCCCCCTAAAAGTGCAGCAGGAACTCGATGAAAAACTTTTTCCAGAACAATCATAGCGTATGTTCCAATAAATAAAACAATAGAAAGCCAATAAATGAACTCATGGCTGTTTAATCCTAAAAGTCCTAAAATACTGTGTGTATTATGTTCCACGGCACTCTCCCCTCTAATCTAAAAATATTCCTATTGAATTTTCTGTATTTTCTATATAAGATTCTTTATTTTCTATGCTATGATTAATAATTAAAATGTCATATCCATGAGTTCTTGAGTAATAAGGAACTTCTTTTTTAGGGTCTCCTTTTATAACTAATAAAGGCAAATCTTCTCCTCCAAGAGCTCTTTTTAATAAATTTTTTACTTCAAGGATATGTTCTTTAAACATTTCAGCCACAAGCTGCTTAGCTTCTTCATCAGCATGGGTTTTCATAAGCATATGCTCATAAAAGGACTCATAAAAAGAATAAATAAATGAAAACTCCTTGGCTACTTTAGAAGTAAAACTGTAAGCAATTTGAATATATTTTTCAGTTGCTGTTTCATAATCTATATTAATAAGAATTTTTTCGGCTTTTTCTGCTTCTTCCCATAAAAGTAAAATATTAAAATTATTCAAACCTTTTATAAACTTTTCAGCATCAGTATGTTTAAAAATGTGAAGTAAAGGATTTATTTTTTCTTGAGAAAGCATAACAAGAGTAGGCTTGAAATCTTCTAAAAAAGTTTTTGCTTCACCAAAAGAAGAAAAACTATTTATTTTATTATTAGGACAAACTTTAGAAACTTCTTTTCTTATTTTTTCTTCTTCTTCTTTGTCAAAAGAAACTAAGACAATATAAAGTCCATTACCAAGCTTTTGGGCTATATCTTTAGCTAAAGAAAAATTTTTCCAGTTAAATTTTTCTATTTGAACAAAGACATTTTTTTTAAATTCCATATCTCTCCCCATTATATTATTCTTATTTTGTTATATTGATGTTTTTTATCGAAAAAAATTTTGTAAATATTTAGAAAAACTTTTACTTTCATTTTTATTCTCCTTAAGGCTGGTTTAAACCAGCCTTAGATTTTAAAGTTGACCCATTTCTTTAGCTAATTCATAAAGTCTTCTAATTCTTTCTCTTGTTGGTGGATGTGTTGAGAATAAAGAAGCAATAAAATCTCCTCTTAAAGGATTTACAATCATCATATGAGCTGTTCCCGGATTTATTTCTTTTCTCGCAATAGGAGCTAGTTGTTCAGCTGCAGCTTCTAACTTTTCTAAAGCTTTTGCTAAAGCTAAAGGACATCTACAAATTCTTGCTCCTGTTGCATCAGCAACATATTCTCTTGTTCTTGAGATAGCCATTTGAATAAGAGTGGCAGCTATCGGAGCAAGTAAAAATAAAAGTAATGAACCTATTAAATTTCCAGCTCCACCTTCCTCTTCATCATTTCCTCCAAAGAGATTAGACCAAAAAGCCATTTCAGCTATCATAGAAATAGCACCACCTATTGTTGCAGCAATAGAAGAAATCAAAATATCTCTATTCTTTATATGAGCTACCTCGTGGGCTAAAACTCCCCTTAATTCTTCAGGAGATAAAATATTTAAAATCCCTGAAGTTACAGCTACAGCTGCATGTTTTGGATTTCTTCCTGTAGCAAATGCGTTTGGAACATCAATAGGAGCTAAATAAACTTTAGGTTTAGGGATTTCAGCACTTCTAGCTAATTCTTCTATCATATTATGAAGCCAAGGAGCCTCTTCATAAGGTATTTCCTTAGCTCCATACATAGATAAAGCTACTTTGTCTGAAAACCAGTAAGCAAAAAAGTTCATTACCATAGCCATAAAAAAGGCTATAATCATACCGGTCTGTCCACCTAAAATCTTTCCAACCATAAGAAACAGCCCTGTAAGAGCCCCCAATAAAAGGACTGTTTTAATACTTTGCATATATACCCTCCTTTTTATAGAGTTTTTCACATTACAGTATATATTTTTTCATGTGAAAAGGCAGTGAATGATATCAGGTTTTAATTTAGTGAAACTAAAAAACCAGAAAAAAATGCCAAAATTATAATGTTATGAAATTTTAAACTTAACAAGAGTTTTATAATATTGTTATTTCTTTTTTAGATAAGATAAAATAAAATTATTGAAAATCAAAAATTAAAAGAAGAAAAAAAGAAAATAAAAATACGTGTTAAAGAGGCTTAAATGGAAAAAGTATTAACATTCCAAGATATAATACAAACTCTTCAAAAATTCTGGACAGAAAAAGGATGTATACTATGGCAGCCTTATGATATAGAAGTTGGGGCAGGGACTATGAACCCTGCTACATTTTTAAGGACTTTAGGTCCTGAAGACTGGAATGTTTGTTATGTTGAGCCATCAAGAAGACCAAAAGACGGAAGATACGGAGAAAATCCAAATAGACTTCAGCACTATTATCAGTTTCAAGTTATCTTAAAACCAGCTCCTGAAAATCCTCAAGAGCTTTATCTTGAAAGTTTAGAAGCTCTTGGAATAGATCTTACAAAACATGATATTCGTTTTGTGGAAGATGACTGGGAAAGTCCGACCCTTGGAGCTTGGGGCCTTGGCTGGGAAGTATGGCTTGATGGTATGGAGATAACCCAGTTTACATATTTCCAGCAGGTTGGAAGTTTAGACCTTCCAGCTGTTAGTGTAGAGATAACGTATGGTTTAGAAAGGATAGCCACATATCTTCAAGGGGTTGATAGTGTTTATGATATAGTTTGGGCAGAGGGTTTAACATATGGAGATATATACAAAGAAGCTGAAAGACAGTGGTCTATATACAATTTTGAAGTAGCTGATGTTGATATGCTTTTAAAAACATTTGATATGTATGAAAAGGAAGGTTTTCGTTTAATAGAGCTAAATCTTCCTATTCCTGCTTATGATTATGCATTAAAATGCTCTCATATATTTAATCTTTTAGATGCAAGGGGGGCTTTATCTGTTAATGAAAGGGCAAGATTTATAGCAAGAGTTAGAAATCTTGCAAGGGAGTGTGCAAAGGCTTTTGTAAAACATAGAGAAGAATTAGGATTCCCTTTAAAAAAGAAGAAAAAAGAAAAAGTTTCATAAAAGATGCTAAAAAACCAATAATCAATATGGAAGAAGTATGTTTAAACAAACTAAAAGAGGCAGGTAAATGATAGGTAAAACATATCTCCTAGAAATAGGAACTGAAGAACTTCCCCCAAAAGCGATAGATAGCGCATTAAAATTTTTTGATGAAACATTAGAAAAAAAATTTAAAAATTTCTTTCTCATAGATTCTCCAGAAAATATACAGATTTATGCAACCCCTAGAAGACTTGCTTTTATATTGAAAAATCTTTCAGAAAAAGAACCTGACCAGGAAAAAATAATTCTGGGTCCTCCTGCAAAAGTAGCTATTGATGAAAATGGAAAATACACAAAAGCTGCCTTAGCTTTTGCTTCTAAAAATAACATAGATATAGACCAGCTTCAGATAATAGAAAATGAAAAAGGAAAATATATCGGTGCTATTGTAAAAATAGAAGGGAAAAAACTGGAAGAGTTTTTAGAAAAAGAAATCCCTTCTCTTATAAAAGAGATTCCATTTCCAAAAACAATGAAATGGAATGAAACAGGATTTAGATTTTCTAGACCTATAAGATGGATTGTTTCACTTCTTGACAATAAAGTTATTCCTTTTGAGATAGCTGGTGTCAAAGCTGATAGATATACTCATCTTCATAGATTTATGACAAAACCTGTAGGAAGAGGAGAAAGGAAAGAAATACCAAATGCTTCTTCTTACGAGGAAATAACAAAACTTGGATTTATTATTGCAAAATATGAGGATAGAAAGAAAGCAATAGAAACCCAGATAACAGGTTTTGCAGATAGAATAAATGCTCAGGCTATTTTAGATGAAGAGCTTTTAGATGAAGTTACAAATCTTACAGAGTTTCCTGTAGGTATCCTTGGAGACTTTTCCCCTGAATACCTGATTCTTCCTAAGGAAGTGATTATAACAGTATGTAAAGTTCATCAAAGATATTTTAATTTTGAAAAAGATGGAAAACTTATTCCAAAATTTTTAGCCTTTTCTAATACTGCTGTTCCTGATAGAGAAGTTGTTCAAAAAGGTTATGAAAAAGTCTTAAAAGCACGTCTTGAAGATGCGTTATTTTTCTATGAGGAAGATTTAAAACATAATCTGGAAGACTTTTATCCTAAGCTTGCTGGTATTCAGTTTCATCAAAAGCTAGGCTCGATGCTTGAGAAGGTAGAAAGAAATGGAAATATTGCTTTACTTTTAGCAAAAGAAACAGGATTTGAAAATGTTCAAGATTTAAAAAGGGCAAACAAACTTTCAAAATGCGACCTTTTAACAGAGATGGTAAAAGAGTTTGATGAGCTTCAAGGTATAATGGGAATGCATTATGCCTTGAAACAAGGGGAGAAAGAAGAGGTCGCAAAGGCTATATATGAACATTATTTACCAAAAACCTCTGATGATGAGCTTCCTGCTACAAAGATAGGGACATTACTTGCGCTGGCAGATAAGCTAGATACAGTTGTTTCATTCCTTTCTATTGGAGAAAAACCAAAAGCTTCAGCAGACCCGTTTGGCATTAGAAGAGCTGCCATTGGTATAGTAAGACTTCTTGTTGAAAAAGAAATAGATATTGATTTAAAAGACTTTTTAGAAAAAATAAAAGAAGAAGCCCAGAAAGAAAAAATTCTAAAATTTGCAGATATAAATAAAAACTGGAAAACAGTTTTCGATGAAGAAGTTATCCCTGAAGTTTTAGAGTTTATAAAAGGAAGATTCATCTCATATATGAGAGAAAAAGGTTTTAGCACTGACATAATAAATTCAGTTGTTGAAACAGGTTCCTTTAATCTTTATAGGAACTTCTTAAAGATCAAATCTATTCAAGAGTTTAAAGAAAATCCTGAGTTTAACGATGTTATGACTGTATTTAAAAGGGTAGGAAGAATAATTCCTAAAGACTTTAAAGAAAGCTTTTCCGAAGATTTACTAGAAAAGAAAGAAGAAAAAGAACTTTATAAAAAGTTTAAAGAGATAGAGGAAGGTTTTAATAAAGAAATAGAAAACAAAGATTATAAAAAAGCTATAGAAAAGCTCCTAGAGCTAAAGCCCTATATAGATAACTTTTTTGATAATGTTATGGTTATGGTTGAAGATGAGAAGCTTAAAAATAATAGACTTTCTCTAATGAAAAAAATAGACAGTTTGTTTAAAAAACTTGCTGATTTTACAAAGATAACAACGTTATAAACGATAGAATAGACAGGAGGATAAATTATGTCTGACAAAAAATTAGTTGTCTGGCTAAATGAAGTTGGAATGGAAGATGTGGAGCTGGTTGGAGGGAAAAATGCTTCCCTAGGAGAAATGATAAAAGGGCTTTCTCCTATGGGAATAAAGATTCCAATGGGTTATGTAGTAACAGCAGACGCTTACAGATATTTTATTGAGTATAACAATCTTCAAGAAAAAATCAAGGAAGCTTTAAAAGGATTAAACCCAAATGATGTTTTTGACCTTCAAAAGAGAGGACTTACTGTTAGAGAAATGATTAAAGGTGGTAAATTCCCAGAAGATTTAAGACAACAGATTTTAGACTATTATGCAAAACTTAGTGAAATGTATGGGCAGCACAGAGTTGATGTTGCTGTTCGTTCTTCTGCAACAGCTGAAGACCTTCCTGATGCTTCATTTGCTGGACAGCAAGAGACATATCTAAACATAAAGGGAGATGAAACTCTTTTAACGGCTATTAAAAACTGTTTTGCATCTTTATTTACTGATAGGGCAATCTCTTACAGGGAAGCTTTTGGTTTTGACCATTTTTCTATTGGACTTGCTGTTGGTGTTCAGAAAATGGTTCGTTCTGACCTCGCTTCTGCAGGAGTTGGATTTTCTTTAGATACAGAAAGTGGTTTCAAAGATGTTGTTCTCATAAATGGTTCGTATGGTCTTGGTGAAATGGTTGTCCAAGGAGCAGTAACTCCAGATGAATGGCTTGTTTTCAAACCAACATTTAAGCAAGGATATGAGGCTATTATAGAAAAGAAACTTGGAAAGAAAACCCATAAAATGGTTTATGGAACAACTGAAGAAGAAAGAGTAAAAATAGTTCCTGTTCCTGAAGAGAAGCAAAAGCAGTTTTGTCTTACAGATGAAGAAGTTTTAAAACTTGCTGACTGGATTATGAAAATAGAAGAGTATTATTCAAACAAATACGGAAAATGGACTCCTATGGATGTTGAGTGGGCAAAGGATGGAGAAATAAACGAATTGTTTATTGTTCAGGCTAGACCTGAAACTATCCACTCAAGAAAAGACCACTCAAAAATCACTGTTTATAAAATCACTGAACCTTATGAAGAAAGAAAGAAAAAAGTTCTCGTCCAAGGAATAGCAGTAGGGGACAAAGTTGCAACAGGAAATGTAAAGCTTATGTATTCCCTTGAAGATGCAAAGGATTTCAAACCGGGAGATGTTCTTGTTACAGATATGACAGACCCAGACTGGGAACCGATAATGAAACAGGCTTCAGCTATTGTTACAAATAGAGGTGGTAGAACGTGCCACGCTGCTATTGTTGCTAGAGAGCTTGGTGTTCCAGCTGTTGTTGGGACTGGGAATGCTACTGAAGTTTTAAAAGATGGCCAGCTTGTTACTGTTTCCTGTGCTGAGGGAGATGTTGGATATGTTTATGATGGAAAGATAGAGTATGAAGTAGAAGAAGTTGATATAAATACACTGCCAAAAACAAAAACTCCTATTATGATGAATGTTGCATCTCCAGAAGGTGCCTTTGATTTTTCATTCCTTCCAAATGCAGGAGTAGGACTTGCTAGAGAAGAGTTTATTATTAATAACTACATAGGCATACATCCTCTTGCTCTTATAAGATTTGATGAAATAAAAGAAAAAGACCCAGAAATAGCAAAAATTATAGAAGACAAAACATTTGGATATGATAACAAGGAAGAGTATTACATTAAAAAACTTTCATATGGAATAGCAAAAATAGCAGCAGCATTTTATCCAAAACCTGTTATTGTCAGATTCTCTGACTTTAAATCAAATGAGTATGCAAACCTTATAGGTGGAAAATATTTTGAACCTAAAGAAGAAAATCCAATGATAGGATGGAGAGGAGCTTCAAGATACTACTCTCCACAGTTTAAAGAAGCTTTTGGTTTAGAGTGTAAAGCTATCCTTAGAGTAAGAAATAAAATGGGACTTACAAATGTAAAGGTTATGGTTCCTTTCTGCAGAACTCCTGAGGAAGGAGAAAAAGTTCTTAAAGTAATGGAAGAGTATGGTCTTAAAAAAGGTGAAAATGGACTTGAAGTTTATGTAATGTGTGAGCTTCCTTCTAACGTGGTGTTAGCAGACCAATTTTCAGAGCATTTTGATGGATTTTCTATTGGTTCAAACGATTTAACCCAGCTTACTCTTGGATTAGACAGAGACTCATCTCTTGTTGCTCATCTTTATGATGAAAGAAATGAAGCTGTAAAAAGACTTATTGCTCAGGTGATAAAAACAGCTAAAGCCCACGGAAGAAAAATTGGTATTTGTGGTCAGGGACCTTCAGATTATCCAGATTTTGCCCAGTTTTTAGTTGAACAAGGTATAGATACAATTTCAATAAATCCAGATGCCGTTTTAAAAACAACAAAAGCTATTTATGAAATAGAGAAAAAACTTGGTCTGCATTCAGAAGAAGAAACACCAAAATCCACATAATAGTTGTCTTTAAAGGGCACCTTTAAAGGTGTCCTTTTTTTCTCCGAAAAAATATAAAAGCTTAATTTTGTTAAATTTTATATAAAATTTTGCCATCAAGAAATTTAGTGGAGAAAAGTATGAAATTATCTAATATATTTAGGCTGCCTTTTACCTCCAAAGAAAAAGTATCTTTAGGAATACAGCTAGATAAAAATTTTGCCAGAGTAGCTGTTTTAGAAAAAGAAGGAAAAGATTTTATTTTACCTGTTATGCCTTTTGAAGTAGATTTACCTGAGGATACAGAACAGGCAGGATTAATTCTTAGAGACCAACTTGATAAAAGAGATATTAAAATAAAAAATGCTGTTGTAAGTATACCTATAGGCTCTACTCTTTATAAAACATTAAAACTTCCTAAACTTTCTCCTCAAGAGCTTGAAGAAGCTGTTGAATGGAATATAAGAGAGGATATTAAAAGTTTAAAAGGTAGCACCGTTTATGATTATGACATAATCAGTGAAGATGAAAATGTTTATCATATTATAGTAGTTATTGCAAAAATTGATGAGATTGAAGAAGCAAAAGAAATTTTATACTATGCAGGCATAACTCCAGATATTATAGATTCAGAAGGTATTGCTTTAATTAATTTAGCTAATCTTCAAAAAGAAAAAGACCCAGCTTTAAAAGAAGAAAATAATTTATGTATATTACATCTAGATTATAACGAGTCTTATTTAGTTTTTCTTCACAATACTATATTTGTTCAAACATTAAACTTTGATGCTAAAAAATACGAAGAAGTAAATCCAAATGAAAAAGAAAAAATTGTAGATAAGTTGATTAAAGAAATAAACTATTTTTTTCTTACAATTAGTGAACCTAGAAGTATATTTACTTCTGGTTTGTTTGTAAAATTTCCAGAAATACAAGCTTATATGCAATTAAAATTCTCTACAAGATTTGCCCTTATTGAACTAGACCCTGTAAAAGCTTTGAACCTTGAATATGAAGGAAAAAAATCTCTTAGCTTATATTCTGTTCCTCTAGGGCTAGCCTATAGGAGATTTGAAGATGATAAAGATTAATTTAAACCCTGACAAGAAAAAAACCAAAGTTAGAATAAAAAGACCCGGATTTAAAGCTCCTTCTTTTTCTGCCCCAAAAGAAGGTCTTATATATCTTGCTATTCCTGTTATAGCTTTGATACTAGAATTTGCTTATTTAATGTATTTACACATTGAAACAAAAAAACTTGAACAAAGAAAACAACAACTTTTAGTGGAAAGGACTAAATATAGAGTAGCAAAAAGACAAATAGATATGTTAAAAGCTAAAATAAAAGAAGCTGAAAGAATGAAAGATGAAGTTACTTTAAAAATAAATATTTATAACAAACTTGCCAAAGAAAAAACAGATTTTGCAAATATTTTATATTCTATATCTCAAAGTGTTCCTGATGGAATATGGCTAACTAATTTAGATATATCGCGAAATCAATCTAAACTTAAAGGTTTTACATTTGACCCTCAATATATCTCAGTTTTTTATCAAAATTTAAAAAAATATTATGAAGATATCATATTTAAATCAACACAGAGAAAAGAACATCGAAAAACTATAGTTTATTACTCTTTTGATTTTAATATGAAAAACTGGAAAAAGTCCGAAAAGTCTCCTACAAACTAGTGGAGGAACAAAATTGGATTTAGATAATATAAAAAATCAATGGAATGAGGCTCCGGGCTGGCAAAAACTTTTAGTTGTTTCTCTTATAACAGGAGCTTTAACATATTTTTTGTATGCATTAGTTATAACAGAAAAAATAAATCAAAAAAAGGCTCTTGAAAGGGAAGTTTCTTTTTTAGAAAAGGAAGTAGCAAGACTAAAAAAAGCTTCTCAACCAAGAATAAAGAAAAGATTAATGAATAAATTAAAGGAATTAGAAAAAGAAATAGCTCTTTTAAATCAAAAAATGGAATATCTAAAGAAAATAATACCTGAAAAGGAAGACCCTCAATATCTTTTAAATTTTTTAGCTCAAGGAGCTAAAACCTCAGGTATGATTTTAGAAAAATTTCAAATATCCAAACCAGAAAATGCTATTATTGGTTATAGCCAATCAAAAAATGAACTAACAATAAAAAAAGGAAATAATAAAAAGCCTTCAAAAAGAGAGATAAGTTTAAAAAGAATAGGGATTACTTTAGATTTATATGGAGACTTACAAAGTTTGTATAGATTTATAACCTATATAGGAAAAAGCAGACGTTATATACGAATAGACAATCTTAAAATAAGTAAACAAAAGAATATTTTAAAGACAAAACTTTTATTATCAACATTTTATCTGCCAGAAAGGAGGAAAAAATGAAATATATATTAGTTTGTATATTAAGCTTTTTTTCCTTTTCTCTCGCCTCTGATGTTTTTATAGAATTAAAAAATACAGTTGGCTATATAAAAGTGAAAAATGGAAATAATTATTTAATAGTTGAAACAGAAGAAGGAGCAAAATTAATAAAAACCAGGAAAGACCCCGAAAAGATATTGAAAGGTGATATTGGAATTTCGAAGGAAGATTTAAAAATAATTGGAGAGTGAGAGAAAAATGAAAAGAATAAATATATGTGCCCTGATAGCTTTTATTCTCCTGACCAGTAATTCAGTTTTTGCAGGGAAACAGATTTCTGCAGAATTTTTTGGGGCTAAACTTGGAACAGTAGTTGATGCTCTTTCTAAAATAGCTAATAAAAATATTATTTGGGATAGAGAAGCTGTTAAGAAAAAAGATAGTTTGGTTTATTTATCTTTTAGAAAACCTGTTGATGTAGATAAAGTTTTTAAGCTTATTTTAAAAAATTATGGGCTTATTTATGTAAAACAGGGCAATATTTATGAAATAAAAGTTGCAGATACAGCATTGTTTACATTACCTCCTATAGTAACAAAATATCTTGGGAAAAATGTTTTTGATGGACTTGTAGAATTAATAAAAAGTAATGTTTCATCATCTGCAGAAGTTAAAGTTTACCCAACAGGGAATGCTATATCTGTTTGGGATACAAAAGAAAATATAAATAAACTTAGAACTCTTGTAGAAGAATACCTAAAGCCTATTGTAGCAGAAGCAGAAAAGTTAGCAAAAACAGAAGAAGAAAAAATGCAAAAACTTAGAGAATTAGAAGCAAAAAAAGCAGAAGTAGAATCTTTACTTATAAAAAAAGAAGTTTATGTAGACCCAGAAAAATTTAAAGATATTGAGGATGAGCTTATAAGTGCTTTGTCTTCTTATGGTAGTTATAAATACGACCCAAAAACAGGAAAATTAACTATCATAGAAATGAAAACAAATCTTCCAAAAATATCTAAAATAATTGCTAAAGCTCAAAAAATTCATATTAGAACAAAATGTTATTATGTAAGAGCTTTAGAGCCTGCTGAACTTTTAATGACTATTAAAGAAAACTACCTTTCAAAGTATGGCTCTATAATTTTTAAATCTAAAGAAATATCAAGAGCTTTAGGTGTGGAAAAAGAAGCAGGTAGAGAAGGAGGAAGAACATCAGCTAGAGAAAAAGAAAAAAGCATTATAACCTCTTTACCAAAACTATGTATCACTGATAAACCTGAAATTATAGAAAAAATTTATAAAGATTTTTCAGAGCTTTTATTAAAAAGACCTTATCAAATTGCTATAGAAGCTAGAATCGTTCAGGTAGAATCTGGATATAAAAAAGACTTAGGAATTCAGTGGACTCCATCTGGTATAGGTTCAATTGGGGATATAGGTTACTCTTTAGGTAGAGGGTCTATAACAAATTTCATGTTTGATTTTCCTGCTCAAAATGTTGCAACTGGAAAAGGAGCTTCTATTTCTATAGGTCTTGTAAAAGTACCTAACTTTAGTTTAGACCTTCAACTTTCTGCTTTAGAACAAATAGGAAAATCTAAACTTTTATCTAGACCAAAAATAGTTACAATAGATGGAGAAGGAGCAGAGATTTCCCAAGGTATAGAAATTCCTTATCAGTCATCCTCAGCTCAATATGGAACAAATGTTCAATTTAAAGAAGCTGTATTAAAGCTTAATGTAATACCAAGAACAACACCAGATGGAAATATTATTATGAATATAGAGCTTACTCAAGATTTTCCTGATTTTGGAAAAGCTGTATTAGGGCAACCACCAATATCTACAAAATCCATCACAAGTAAAGTAATAGCTAAAGATGGGACAACTATTGTTATTGGTGGTATTTTAGAGAAATCAGAAGAAATAGCAGAATATGGTGTTCCTGGCCTTAGAAAAATTCCTTTATTAGGGTGGTTGTTTAAAAATAAATCTATCAATATAACAAACAAAGAATTATTAATTTTTATAACTCCAAAAATCATATATGAATAATTTTGTTTAAGGGGAGTGTTTATAATGATAGTTAAAAGAATATTTTCTTTTTTTATTGTTAGTATGTCCTTTTTTATTTTTTCTTGTGGAACTGGTGGTGGAATTGATGAAGGTATTTCTTCTTTAATAGAAATTGAAAAAATAAATCCTACTTATATGGAAATAGATTTAATAAAAAAATTTGATGATAATGATGATGGTATTTGTGATAATTATTTAATTCCTTTAGGAGATATTGTTCAAATAACTTTTAAATCTATTGTATTAGAGAATACAAATATTCAGCCTTCAGATATTAATATAACATCATATAAAGTAAGGTATATTCCAAAAACAAGAAAAGATATTCCTATAGAAGAGGAAACTTTTAAAACTACATGTTTAATTCCTGCTGGACAAACTCGCACATGTGAATTTCCTCTTTTTTATAAAAACAAAAAAGAACTATTTTATCGTATGGGTTGGTTTGATGATTTTGATATAGAAATAATCCTTTATGGAAAAGAAGTAATATATGATAAATCAATATCTCTTAAAGGCCATATAACAGCTAGAATTTCAGATATAATCAATGAAAATGAATCAAACTGCAGATTAGAATTGGAATAGGAGAACTTATATGTTTGATTTAATTATTATTGGAGCAGGCCCTGGAGGTTTTGAAGCAGCAATAACTGCTTTGAGAAAAGGATTGAATATTGCGATAGTTGAAAAAGATAAATTAGGAGGAAATTGCTTAAATAGAGCTTGTGTTCCAACAAAGTATTTCTGGATAGGAGCCCATACAATTGAAAAACTAAAAGTATTTAATGAGTATGGTATAGATATAAAAGATTTCTCTTTAGATTATTCAAAAGCTTGGGAAGGAAAAGAAAAAGCTATTTCTTTTCTAAGAAAAAGTGTATCTCAACTATTTAAAACTAAAAAAGTTCCTGTATTTAAAGGAATAGGAAAAATAATAGATAAGAATAAAGTAAAAGTTTTAACAGAAGATGGGTCAGAAAAAATAATAGAAGGAAAATATATTCTTATTGCTACAGGCTCAAAACCAATAGCAATTGGAAATCTTATTCCTGATGGAGAGTATATTCTTACAACAGAAGATTACATGGATAAACTAAAAAAACTTCCTGAGTCTATACTTATAGTAGGTGGTGGCGTAGCCGGTTGTGAGCTTGGATATATAATGAATAGATATGGAGTAGATGTTCATATAGTAGAGCTTAAAAATAGAATCTTACCTCTTCCTTTTATTTCTGAAGAAGCTGCAAAATTAATAATGCGAAAATTTAAACAGTTAGGTATTAAACTTCATCTAGAAACAACTGTAGAAAAATTAGAAATAAAAAATAATAAAGTTTTTGTTAAACTTTCTTCATCAGATGAAATAATGACTGTTGATAAAGTTCTTCTTTCAGTTGGAAGGAAACCAAATACAGATATTGATGAAATAGGACTAGAAAAAGATGAAAAAGGATTTATTAAAACCAATGAGTATTTACAAACAAGCGTGGAAAATATATATGCTTGTGGTGATGTTGTTAATTCACCTATGCTTGCTCATGTTGCTATGTATGAAGCAAAAGTTGCTGTCCATAACATAGTAGAAAAAAATAAAAAGAAAGTAGATTATTCTCTTATACCATCTGCTGTTTTTACAGTTCTCGAAATAGGGCAAATAGGCTTAACAGAAGAACAAGCAAAAGAAAAAGGCATAGAAACAATAACAGGATATTTCCCATTTATGTATAACGACAAAGCTGTAGATGAACATGAAAAAGAAGGATTTGTAAGACTTATATTTGAAAAAAATTCTAAAAAGCTTCTAGGAGCAACGATTGTAGGAGCCTCAGCTTCAGAGCTTCTTCATATTATGGAAATAGCTATTAAAAAAGAGATGACTGCTGAGGAAATCCATGAATTTGTATACTTCCACCCATCATTAAGTGAGATTTTTGCTTATGCTACATATGATATTGCAGTAGGTTCTCTTTTTAGAAAATAAAACCCTTGACAAAGAAAAAAAGAGAAATAAAATATAAAACCCTTGTTGAGAAAACAGCTTGAAAAAAGAATAAGAGAAAAAAA
>JAADDV010000067.1 GCA_013153795.1 Aquificota bacterium
TTTATTTAAAACAAATACTAAAGTATTGTTTGGAGAATTTAAACTTCTTAAAAGAAGATTTAATTTTTCTATTTCTTTTTTTGAAAGAGTATCTAAAAAATTATCAGCTTCTAATAAAACAACAGTATTTCCTTTAGAAAAAAGAGACCCACTAGAAAGTATATTTTCTAAATCTTCTAACGTTGTTTCATCTCCCCATAAAATATGAAAATCCTTTTCTGAATTTTCTCTTAAAATAGAAATAAACTGCTTTTTCAAAAAATTCTCATTTCCATAAATAGCGATAACTGGTTTTAAATCCAATATTTGCTTTTTATTTTTTATAAACGAAGTTATATTTTTTTCTTTCATCTTACTTTAGATAAAATTGTAAAAATTCTTACTTCAATAAGTTTTGCTAGCTCTTCAAGAGCATATCTTCTTTCTATATCTGCTCTTAGTCCTGCTCCAACATATTGAGTTGTTTCTATTACTCTTTCTTTTAGAATAAGCTCATTTTTCCTATTTTCAATAAGCACATTCATATCAATATTTACTTTATAAATAGAAGCTCTTTGAGAAAGAGAGTATCCAATAGACTTTATAGACAAAGATTTTATATCTAAAGACAAATATCTATCTGTTTTAGAAGAGCATTCTAAAGTATTTCCTGAAGTCAAAATAGCTTTTATTGTGTATCTTGTAAGGACATCTGTAGCTGTTTCTAAAGGAGTTTCCATCGATATTTTTTTTATGCAATAAATATATTGATATTTTTCTTTATCTAAAGAAGCAGCAATATTTTTTGTATTATGTTTACAGGAAAAAAAAATAAATAAAGTTAGACTAAAAATTATGAAAAAACTTTTCAAACTATTAACTCCCTTGAATCTTTTTCATAAGCTTTTCTTTTACATAAGGATGAACCATATTTGAAACATCTCCATGATGAAAAGCTACATCTTTGACAATTGTTGAGCTGATATGAATATATTCTTGAGAAGGCATTAAAAAAAGAGTTTCTACTTTATCTAGATTGTAATTTGTCATTGCAATTTGTAATTCATATTCAAAATCCGTAAACAGCCTTACACCTCTAACTATAATTTTTGTGTTATATTTTTTCATAAAATTTACTAATAAACCTTCAAAAGGTTCAACTATAACTCTTCCTTCATATTCTTTAACACATTGCTCAAAAAGATTAACTCTTTCTTTTAAAGAAAACAGAGGCTTTTTTCGTGGATTTTTAGCAATAGCTACTACAACATAATCAAAAATATTTAAGGCTCTTTTTACAATATCTAAATGGCCTAAATGGACAGGGTCAAAAGTCCCTGGATATACACATATTTTTTTCATTTATTTTCTCCAGAAAGAAAGAACAGTATCTCCATATTTTCTTTCTTCTTCTGCTCCAAAACTTTTACCAGCTCTATGCTCAAGAATAAAAAAACCTCCATCTTTTAAATTTTTCAAAGCTAAATCTATTAACTGATTATACTGCTTGTAATCATAAGGAGGGTCAGCAAAAATAATATCAAAAGGTTCACCCTTATAGTTTTTTAAAAACTTAATAACATCTGTAGATAAAACTTTATAGTTTTTAGAAAGTTTAGAAACTTTTTTCTTTATATCTGAAGCTCTTTTTTTATTTTTTTCAACAAAAATTACAGAATTAGCTCCTTTTTTTAAAGCTGTGATACCAATTTCTCCAGTCCCAGCAAATAAATCGCAAAAAGAAGTATCTGAAACATCATATAAAATATTAAATAAAGCTTGTTTTACTAGATTTGACGTAGGTCTAAGGTCTTTCATGGCCTGACTATTATAATCCAAAATTTATCGATGTTAAAATAGTT
Organism: Aquificota bacterium; assembly: GCA_013153795.1. Lineage (GTDB taxonomy): Bacteria > Aquificota > Aquificia > Aquificales > Hydrogenothermaceae > JAADDV01. The sequence goes on from JAADDV010000067.1 coordinate 1,842, forward strand.
TTAAAAAAGGAGAATTAAATGCAAATAGAAAAAATTCTTTCCCAAATAAAATTTAATAGTCATGGTCTTGTTCCTGTAATCACTCAAAGTTATTATACAGGAAAAGTATTAATGCAAGCTTTTGCAAATGAAGAAGCTATTAGAAAAACTTTAGAAACAGGATATGCAACATATTATTCTCGCTCAAGAAATCAACTCTGGGTAAAAGGAGAAACATCAGGAAATAAACAAAAGATTGTAAAAATAAAAATAGACTGTGATGGGGATAGTGTTTTATATCTTGTAAAGGATTATGGAGTTGCTTGTCATACAGGAGAAGAAAGCTGTTTTTATAGAGATATATCTTTTGAAAAAGACACAAAGCCAGATGCTTATGAAATTTTCCACAAACTATATGAAAAAATACTAGAAAGAAAAATAAATAAACCTGAAAATTCCTACGTAGCAAAACTTTTTGAAAAAGGCTCAGATAAGATAATCCAAAAAGTTGGAGAAGAAGCTATAGAAACAGTTATTGCTTTAAAAAATAAAAATAAAGATGAAATAGTTTATGAAGTTTCAGACCTTTTATTTCACTTAATTGTAGCTTTAGTAGACGCAAAAGTAGAAATAAAAGACATCCAAGAAGAGCTTTTAAAAAGATATAAATAAATTTTTGAAAATTTATTAAATTCTTATAAGTTGTTTTTTGACAAAGATTAATATGTTTTTCTTTTTTTCTATTTCCAAAAATATATATAAAAATGCTTCAATCCTCATATATAAAACTAGATGTTTAAAATTTTCAAATTATAAAAGGAAAATCTAGTTTAAATTAGTTGGAGGTTTTCTATGAAAAATCTTAGAGAGCTTATAAAGGAAAGAGTGCTTGTTATAGATGGTGCCATGGGGACAATGATTCAATCTATGATTGTCCCTATGGACGCCTGGCAGGGAAAAGTTGGATGTAACGAGATTTTAAATGTTGGTGCTCCTGATATAATCCGCTCTATTCATGAAAAATATGCCCAGGCAGGGGCAGACCTTATAAAAACAAATACTTTCGGGGCTTTACCCTGGGTTTTAGATGAGTATGGAATAGGTGATAGAGCTTATGAGCTTGCAAAGGCAGGGGCAGAGCTGGTAAGACAGGTTTGTGATAAATATTCAACTGAAGAAAAACCCCGTTTTGTAGCTGGGTCTTTGGGTCCAGGAACAAAGCTTCCTTCCCTTGGCCATATCCATTACGATGAGATGTATGAAGGATACAAAATAGCAGCAAAAGGTCTTATCCACGGTGGAGTAGATGTTTTTCTCCTTGAGACATTTCAAGACCCTCTCCAGATAAAGGCTGCACTTCATGCTGTTCAAGATGCGTCAAAAGAAGAAAGGGTTGATATTCCTGTTATGGTCTCTGCAACAATAGAGCTTACAGGAACAATGCTTATAGGAACAGATGCCCAGACCCTTGCTGTTATTATGGAACCTTTTGATATATTATCTCTTGGTTTTAACTGCGGAACAGGTCCAGACCAGATAGAGCAGCATCTAAAAAAGCTTTCAGAAGTCTGGCCAAAGCCTATATCTATCCACTCAAACGCTGGACTTCCTGAAAACAGAGGGGGACAGACATACTACCCTATGGGAGCTGAAGAGTTTGCAGAAAAGGAAAGCAAGTTTTTAGAGTTTGATGGGGTTGCTATTCTTGGTGGATGTTGCGGAACTACCCCAGCCCATATAAAAGCTTTAGCAGATAAAGTAAAAGGAAAAAAGCCAAAACCTCCAAAAGGAAAACAGCCAAGGGCTTTAGCTTCCCTTTACGGTATTCAGCCTTTAAAACAGGAGCCTCCGCCGTTTTTAGTAGGGGAGAGGACAAATGCCACAGGTTCTAAAAAATTCAGAGAACTTCTTTTAGATGAAGATTACGACACAATCCTTTCTATTGCTCAAGAGCAGGTAAAAGCTGGTGCCCACGCCCTTGATGTTTCTGTAAACTTTGCCGGTAGAGATGAAATAAAAGATATGAAAGAGGTTATAAGCCGTTTTAATGAAAAAATCCCTATTCCTTTAATGCCTGACTCAACCCAGCCTCCAGCACTGGAAACTGCCCTTAAGCTGATAGGGGGAAGACCTATTTTAAACTCTGCAAATCTTGA
>JAADDV010000073.1 GCA_013153795.1 Aquificota bacterium
CAAAACCATTTAAAGAAGGTGTAATAGAAATAGGAGCTGGTTTCTGGGAAGCTGTAAAAGAAGCAGGAAAAGCAATGCTGAAGATTTTTGGGATAGAGATAACTCAGGAAGAGGAGGAAGAAAAAGAGGATACTGGTCTTATCCACGCAGTTAGACAGGCTTTTACCCCATTAACGGCATTTTCATTCCTTGTATTTTTACTTCTTTATACCCCCTGTATGGCTACAGTATTTGCTATAAAGCAAGAGTTAAATAGCTGGAAATGGACAGGAATATCTATTCTTATAAGTTTTACCTCAGCATGGATAGTATCTTTTACCGTTTACCATCTTGGTAAGATTTTGTTAAATACATAAAATGTTAAAAAAACATCTGGGGATTTTAAATGGGAAACCTTTCTATTCTTGTTGTTGATGATGAGGAAAATATCACATATTTGCTGAAGGATATTCTTGAAGATGAAGGTTTTTATGTAGATACAGCGTTTTCCCTTTCCCAGGCAAAAGAGAAGATAAAAGAAAAAGATTTTGATGTTGTTTTTCTTGATGTATGGCTTCCTGATGGAGAAGGATTAGACCTTATTCCAGTTATAAAACAGCAAAATCCTCTTACAAAAATCATTATGATTTCTGGACATGCAAATATACCTATAGCTGTAAAAGCATTAAAGGAAGGAGCTTACGACTTTTTAGAAAAACCTGTTTCTACAGACTCTATCCTTGCTGTTATTCAAAAAGCAGAAAAAGACCTCCAGAAAGAAATCCAGCTTCAGTTTTTTAAAGAAAAAGACCAGACAAATATAGAAATCATAGGAGAAAGTGAGCCAGTTCAAAAACTGAAAAAACAGATAGAAAAGGTAGCAAAAACAAATGCATGGATTATGATACTTGGAGAAAATGGAACAGGAAAAGAGCTTGTTGCAAAATCTATCCACTATCTCAGTGATAGAAGAGACAAACCTTTTGTTGATATAAATTGTGCTGCAATACCTGATGATCTTTTAGAAGCAGAGCTTTTTGGATATGAAAAAGGGGCTTTTTCTGGAGCTGTAAGTAGAAAGCCAGGAAAACTGGAAGTTGCAAATGGGGGAACTTTATTTCTTGATGAAGTTGCAGATATGAGCCTTTCTTCTCAGGCAAAACTTTTAAGGGTTTTAGAAGAGCAAGAATTTTCAAGACTTGGTAGTAATCAAAAAATAAAGGTAGATATCAGGGTTATATCTGCCACAAACAAAAATCTTGAAAAAGAGATAGAGGAAGGTCGTTTTAGACAAGATTTATATTTTAGACTTGCTGTTGTCCAGATTTATGTTCCTCCTTTAAGAGAAAGAGGAAAAGATATAATCCTTCTAGCAGAACATTTTCTTGAAAAAACCTGTTTAGAAAACAAACTAGAAAAGCCTGTTTTAACAGAAGAGGTTAAAAATATTCTTCTAAAATACTCATGGCCAGGAAATATAAGAGAATTAAAAAATCTAATGGAAAGACTGTGTATATTTGCCAATGAAGGGAGAATAACTGTAGAAGACCTTCCTCCTTACATAGTCAAAAACAAACCTGTTAAATCAAAACTGGAAATAGGCTTAAAGCCGTTAAAACAAGTAAAAGAAGAAGCAGAAAAAGAAGCTATAAAACAGGCTCTTGAAAAATATGGAAAGAATCTGAAAGAAATTGCAAAAGTTCTAGATATAGATTTATCATCTTTATACAGAAAAATAAAACAGTATAACTTGGAGGAGTAGAATGCCATATGTAAATGTAAAGGTTGCAGGAGAGCTTACAAAGGAGCAAAAACAAAAAATTGTAGAAGGAATAACAAAAGTTTTGCAGGAAGTTGCAAATAAACCGCCAGAAGCAACATATGTTGTAATAGAAGAAATATCTAGAGATAACTGGGGAAAAGCTGGAAAACTCTTATCAGACAAATGATATAATACTGCTTATGTCCTACAAAGAAAAGCTTGAAGAACTTAGGAATAAGATAGACTCTATAGATGAACAGATTTTAAAACTTTTAAATGAAAGGGCTAAACTTGCAAAAGAAGTTGGCCATGTAAAAAAGCAGTATAACCTACCTGTTTATGTCCCAAGTAGAGAAAAAGCGATATTTGAAAGACTAAAAGAACTAAATAAAAAATTTGGGGAAGAATTTCCTACAGATGCTATAATTCCTGTTTTTAGAGAGATTATATCAGCGTGTCGTTCTACTGAAGAGAGTTTAAAAGTCGCTTATCTAGGACCAAGAGCAACCTTTACCCATCAGGCTAGTATAAAACAGTTTGGTCAGGCTGTTGAGCATATACCTGTTCAGACTATAAAAGATGTTTTTGAAGAGATAGTAAGAGACAGGGCGGATTTTGGTGTTGTCCCTGTAGAAAACACTATAGAGGGAATAGTCAACTACACACTAGATCTTCTTGTTGATTATCCATTGAAAATAACAGGAGAGATAATCCTTGAAATATCTCTTCATATAATGAGTATAAATCCAAATCTAAATGAAATTGTCAGAGTTTACTCCCATAGACATGCCTTAGCAGAATGTAGAGACTGGCTTCAGAAAAACCTTCCTCATGCTCAGCTTATAGAAGTAGAAAGCACGGCAAAAGCCGCAGAGCTTGCAAAAGATGATTATGAAGCTGCAGCAATTGCCAGTGAAGCAGCTGCTGATATATATGGGCTTCATATAATAGAGAAAAAAATAGATAAGCATATTCACAACTACACTCGTTTTCTTGTAATAGGAAAAGAAATACCTCCTCCTTCTGGAAATGATAAAACAACATTTATTTTTTCTTTAAAAAATGAAGTAGGGGCTTTATATAAAACCCTTCAGCCTTTATATAAACATGGAATAAATATGACAAAAATAGAATCTCGCCCTTCAAAAAAAGAAGCTTGGGATTACATATTCTTTACAGATATAGAGGGACATATACAAGATGAAAAAGTGAAAAAGGCATTAAAAGAATTAGAAACTTTATCTCCCTTTTTTAAGGTTCTAGGTTCCTATCCAAAAGCACAAGAATAATATTATTACTATAATCTTTTTGAAATTTAAAGGTTATATCTGTATATTACATTTTAAATAGTTTTAAACGATAACTATTTTTATTTGTAGTTAGGATTAGGAGGATTTAATGGAATCTAGACTTTTTATATATCTTTATTTTTTTCCTTTCTTTTTATCGCTAATAATAAATTTTTTTATTATGTTTCTTTCTAAAAGAAAACAAATTTTTTTAGATAAAATAGATAAAAATCATGGTTTATATAAATCTCCTATTCCACGAATAGGAGGAATAGGAATTTATCTTTCTTTTGGAATTGCTTCTATCTTTCTAAGTAAAACAGCTTTTTATCTTTGGCTTTCAGCTTTACCTGTTTTTTTAGTAGGTCTTTTAGAAGATTTAAAAGGAGATATACCACCTAAACTAAGATTAGTTATAATTGCTATAGGAGCTATACTAGGAATAGTATTACTAGATGCAGTAATAATAAATATATCTATAACAGAACTTCCTCTATTTCTAGCAATACCTTTTACTATCTTTGCAATAGTAGGTATTACTAATGCAATAAATATGGTAGATGGTTTTAATGGTCTTGCTTCAGGTATTGTTTTAATCTCTTTAATTTCTATGTTTATACTCTCTTTAAAACTGAAAGATTTTGAACTTGCTATGATTATTATTACTTTAGTCTCATCGATACTAGGCTTTTTTATTTTGAATTTCCCTAAAGCTAAAATATTTTTAGGAGACAGTGGAGCTTATACATTAGGGTTTATGGTAGGGATAATATCGATTTTATTATTAAAAAGACATCCTGAAGTATCTCCATGGTTTCCAGTTGTTTTACTTGCTTATCCTATTACTGATGTTTTATTTTCTATCTTTAGAAGAGTTTTTATTCAAAAAACTTCACCTTTTAAACCAGATAAACTTCATTTTCATTCTTTAATTTATAAAA
>JAADDV010000044.1 GCA_013153795.1 Aquificota bacterium
AAGATTTTGACCCTTATATAAATATTTTTCCAATAGTAAAAGGAAATTTATTTGGATTAAATGAGGTTTATATTTCTAAACGGAACCAAACCTTAGTTGAAATAGCTAAAATTTTAGATATGGGATATGATGAGCTAAGAATTGCAAATAAATATATAAATCCTCACGATATTAGAAAAGGAGAAGCTATATTTGTCCCTAGAAAAAGACTTATACCTGAAGAGAATTTTAAATTTAATCATATATATATTAACTTATCAGAAAAAAGACTATATTATCCTGTAAAAATAGAAAATAAACCTTATGTGATAACAATTCCTGTTGGTATAGGAACAGATGAAAATCAATCTCCTGTTGGAGATTTTAAAATTACAGAAAAAAGAAAAAATCCTGAATGGAGAGTTCCAAAAAGTATTAGAGAAGAAGACCCTTCTTTGCCCGAAGTTGTTCCACCTGGGCCCAATAATCCTCTAGGGACAAGAGCTATGAGGCTTGGAAATACATCTTTTTTAATGCATGGAACAAGTAAAAAATTTGGTATTGGAATGAAAGTAAGTCATGGTTGTATAAGAATGTATAATAAAGATGTAGAAAGACTTTTTGAAGTTGTCCCTAGAGGAACACCAGTTCATATTTTAGAAAAAGATTTCAAAATTTATCAAGATGAAGAAGATTTCCTTATAGAGGTTTTTTACTTTGATGATAAGGATAGAGAATATGTTTTACAAAACCACCCAGAAGTTAAAGAAGAAATCTTAAACTATACAAAAGAGGAAAGAAAAGGATTTGCTGCTCCTTTAAAAGATAAATCTGCCCCTTCTAAAAAAGAAGAGGCAGATTTTTAGATTACTAAATTATTTTGCATAATGAGTTCCTAAAACTCTTTCTACATTCTGGCTTTGTCTTTGAATAGCAGCATTTAAATCTTCAATAGCTTGTTCGTTGTTTGTCGCTTTTGTATAAGCTGCATTTGCTGTTTGCTCAATTTGTCTAAGCTGAGCTCTTATATCTGCATGCTCCCTTTCTATTTCTTGAATTTTTTGAGTATTCGCCTGAACTTGAGCTTTTAACTCTTCAAGCTCGCTTAATTTTTGTTCTAGAAGATTAATTTTTTCTTGAAGAGGAGCTATTTCTTGTTCATAAGTAGTTTTTTTTGTAGCACAACCAGTAAATACAACAGCAGAAACTCCAAGAACAGCCGCAACTTTGAAGATTTTTTTCATGATAAATATACCTCCTTTTTCATAAAGATGATACTCCTTTATATCGGTAATTTTATGATTAAAATTATACGCCTTTGAAAATATTCATATATTATAATATAATACTTGTGCTACCCTCCTAGAAGTATTTACCGGGCCTACCACCTTCAGATGCCTGCTTATAGCAGGCATCTTTTTTTATTAAAACATCTAAGAAAGGTATAGTCAAATGAAAGCGTTATCAGAAAAGGCCAAAAACATAAAACTTTTTGCTATGGATGTAGATGGAGTTTTAACAGATGGAAAAATTTTTTATTCTTCAGAAGGAGAAGAAATAAAAGCTTTTAATGTAAAAGATGGTCTTGGGATAAAGCTTTTGAAAAATGTAGGAATAAAAACTGCTTTGATTTCTGGTAGAAAAAGCTTAGCTGTTGAGAAAAGAGGAAAAGAACTTGATATAGATTTTCTATTCTTAGGAGAAAAAAATAAAATAAAAGTTTTGGAAAAATTATCTTTTGAGCTTTCAGTAAAAAATGAAAATATCCTTTATATAGGAGATGATTTAATAGATTTACAAATTTTAAAATCTGTTGGATTTCCTGTGTGTGTGCCATCTTCTCCGAATATTTTAAAAAAAGAGTGTATATATATAACTAAGAGAGATGGTGGAAATGGTGCTGTTAGAGAAGTTATAGATTTATTGCTAGAATTGAGAGGAGAATATCTTAAAGCTATAGAGGAATATCTATAAATGGAAAAAGATAGAGAAAAATGGAATAAAAAATATGAAAGTGGTGAGTATCTTTTAAAAGACCCTTCAGAGATTGTAAAGAAATTTTATCATTTAGCTCCAAAAGGATATGCTTTAGATATAGCCTGCGGATTAGGAAGAAACGCTCTTTTTTTAGCAGAAAAAGGTTTTATAGTAGATGCTATGGATATTTCAGATATAGCCTTAGAAAAGTTAAAAAATAAAGAAAATATAAATCCTATTAGAGCCGATTTAGATATATATAATCTTCCTGAAGAAAAATATTCACTTGTATTAAATATTAACTATTTAAACCGAAGATTGTTTCCTCAAATAAAGGAAAGTTTGATAAAAGGAGGCATTTTAATTTTTCAAACTTTTACACTACATAATGAAAAAGGATTTATGCAACCTAAGAATAAAGATTTTTTACTCCGTAAAAATGAGCTTTTAAAAGCGTTTTCTGATTTATATATCATATACTATGAAGAAAAAGAAATTATAAAACCTGATAATGAAAAAGCTTTTATCTCCTCACTAGTTGCAAAAAAAGAATGTCTGATTTAAAAAGAAAAATTCTTTCTTTAGCAATCCCTGCAGCTTTAAATAATTTTCTTGATACTATTCAGCTTCTTATAGATATGCTTATGGTTGGCAAAATATCACCTGAAGCTATTGCTGCTGTTGGTTTAAGTGGCCAACTTATTATTCTAATATATGCTTTTTTATCAACTTTTTATGTTGGGACAAATGCTTTAGTATCGAGATTTTATGGAGCTAAGGAATATAAAAAGGCAGATAAAACAGTCTTTAACACTGTAATCCTTTCTCTTTTTTTCTCAATTCCTTTTTTTATTTTCAGCTATTTTTATAATCACATCTTCTTTTCATTTATGGGAGTTAATAAGGAAGTTTTATCATTAGGTAATGAATATATATCTATTTTATCTTTTTCTATACCTTTTTTATTTATAGGAAGTGTTTTATATAGTGCTTTAAATGCCTCAGGAGATACAAAAACACCTCTTTTTATTGGAATTTTTACAAATATATTAAATACAGCTTTAAATTACTGTCTTATTTTTGGAAACTGTGGATTTCCAAAACTTGGGGTTTCAGGAGCAGCTTTAGCAACAGCTATTTCCTATATACTAGAAGTTATTATTTATATTTTTATTTTCTTTTTTAAGCTAAAAAAAATTTCTTTTTATCCAGAGTTTTCTTTAGATTTAATAAAAAGGGTTTTAAAGGTTGGAATTCCTGCTGGTCTTGAAAAAGTAATATCTTTTTCTTCATTTTTAATATTTGTAAAAATAATAGCTTCTTTTGGAACATATACTCTTGCAGGTTATCAAATAGGCTTGAGAATTGAAGGACTTGCTTTTATGCCTGGATTTGGTTTTGCTGTTGCAGCTATGGTTTTGGTCGGTCAATATTTAGGAGCAAAAGACCCAAAAAAAGCTGAAGAAAGTGCTATTGAAACAACAAAAATAGCTTCCATTTTTATGGGATTTATAGGAATTATACTGATTTTATTTCCTGAGCCTTTAGTAAATATTTTTACAAACGATAAGAAAACTATTGAAGAAGCATCTTTATATTTAAAAATTGTAGGAATAACACAGGTGCCTTTAGCTGTAGAATTTGTTATAAATGGAGCATTAAGAGGAGCAGGAGCAACTAAAATAACATTGATTATAAATAACTTTTCCTTTTGGGTATTTCGTATTATTCCTTCTTTTTTGGCTTTTTGGTTTTTAAAAGGAATAATTTTTGTATATTTAATAATGGCTTTAGAAACATATTTAAAAGCTATTATGTTATGGATTATTTTTAAAAAAGGAAACTGGAAAAATTTAGAGGTGTGAAAGATGGGAGATACAGAAAAAAATATAGTTTCAGAAGAAATTCAAAAAAAAGTAGAAAAAATGTATAAAGAAACTATTGAAGATATAAAACATAAAATAGAAAATGTAGCTCCTAAACCTATTAA
>JAADDV010000158.1 GCA_013153795.1 Aquificota bacterium
AAATTATTAACAAGGTTTGGCTTATCTTTTAAAATATAAAATACCTTTTCTCCAGAATATATACTGATGCTTCTGTATTTTATGACAAAATAAATATAGATTTTCAAAGGCAGGAATTTTTAACTTTAACTTTGATTACTCCTTCCCAAAAGGTTTTTGACACAAACGATTTACTTAATCAAAATGTGTTTTATGAAGAAGGAAAATATATTTTGAAATATACCATCAATCGTTCCAAAGAGGATTTAGACAATCCAGATACTATTCAGATATATTCTGGAGAAAAGGTATTTTATATTTTAAAAGATAAGCCAAACCTTGTTAATAATTTTCAAATAAAATACAAAAATAAACTGTATAAAATAAATGAGATTATTCAAGAGCCTTTTGGAAAATTTAAAGTAGAAATTATACAAATTGACAAAGAAAAAACAAAAATTGAAGGAAATACATTAAATATATTTATTCAAAATAGTGATTTAGTTGAGAACGCTTATATTAGGCTGTATAACAATTGCGGATTTTATGTAAACACTTTTCCTATTGGTAAAAAAGGGGAAGTCAATATTGATTTATCTCCTTTTAAAAAATATTTAGTTTTACCTTTAAAAATCTGTGTATACATACCAAATGAAAAAGGAGCTATTGATTGTTTATTTATAGGAAAGAAAAACAAACTCAAATGTCCATTTAAAATTTTTAAAGAAGTTTCTTTACACTACGCAATAGGTGGAAGATATAAATATAAGCTTCCGCAATTTAAATTAAGAAGCAGTTTACCAGAGAATATGAAGTTAGAAAAAGATTTATTCTTTTATTTAAAAAATCTGTTAAAAATAAAAAAATATCTCAACGCAAGCGAGTTATTAAAAGAAGTTGAAAAATTTTTGAATAATTGTGGTTATTGTAATAAGGAAATAGCTAAAAAGCTAATAAATAATGAAAAGTTTGGGAAGATGTTAAATAGATATTTTTATGTGGGGGATTAAAAATGAAAATGCTAAATCCTTTAAAAATATATGAAAATCTAAAAGATGTTTATATTGGATATTTGGAAACATTTTGGGAAACTAAATATAAAGATTTAAATGATAAATTATCTCAAGGGAAAGACCCAGAAAGATATATAAATGGTCCATTTTTACAACTTTCTTTAGAGTATAAAAAGGGGAAAACAATAGAACAACTAGTTGAAGAGGGAATTTTACATCCAGAGTTAAAAAATATATATCCAAAACTACATTTGAGACAGCATCAAGAAGATGTAATATTAAATATAGTTAAAAACAAGAGAAATACTTTAATTTCTACTGGAACAGCGTCTGGAAAAACAAAAGCTTTTTTAATTCCTATATTTGATTATATTTTGAAGCTAAAAGATGAATTAAAAGCAATAGGAAGAGATACAAAAGGTGTTAAAGCTATAATAATCTACCCTATGAATGCACTTGTTAACGACCAGCTTCAAGAATTAAGAAATACCTTATCTGGAACTGGTATAACTTTTGGAAGATACACAGGAGATACCCCATATACTATAAAAGATGTGGATAAAAAAGAATATAAAAATTTAAAAAAACAATGTCCTGAAGAGTTAATAACTAGAGAAGAAATCCTTGAGGAGATACCTGATATTCTGATTACAAACTATTCAATGCTTGAGTTTCTTCTATTAAGACCAAAAGATACCCCTCTATTTGAACACGGATTATGGAAATTTATTGTATTAGATGAAATTCATGTATATGATGGAGCAAAAGGAACAGAGATAGGTTATCTATTAAGAAGATTAAAAGTTAGAGCATTTAGAGAAAATCCGTTATGTATAGGTGCAAGTGCCACAATGGGAAGTGGAACGGAAGAAGATTTAATAAAATCTGCTAAATTCGCCGAAAAGCTATTTGGTGAGCCTTTTAGTAAAGAAGATGTTATTTTGCCTGTATATTGGGAAAATAAAGAGTTAGATAATACAACTGGATTTTGGTATGCACATTTAGATTTTGTGGAGATATTGAAAAAATATTATAAGTTAGATAATTCGGATTTCAAAAAATATATACAAAATCTTATAAACGAACTTTCCATAACGGATAGATATTTAAAGAATGAAATTGCTAAAGCCACAGAAAAAGAAGTAATATTATTTGAATTTTTCAAGAAATTTGAAGGATATAAACTTATACGGGAATACTTAAAAAAAGAAAAAGTCGTTCATCTGAAAGAGTTTATAAGTTCCATTTCTACAAAATACGAACCACCTTTGGACGAGGAACAACTTATAGCTTTTATAGACCTATTATACAAAGCACAGAAAAAGACAAAAAGTTATGATAACAGACTACTAGATGTTAAATTTCATATATTTATAAGGTCTTTAGAAGGTGTATTTGGAACACTGGATAATAAAGGAAGAATAGAAAATGTATTTTTCCAAAAGAAATTAGAACACGAAGGTAAAAAAGTTTACCAATTAACAACCTGTAAAAATTGTGGTGAGGTGTTTCTTACCGGCTACAAAAAAAGGAAATCTGATGGAAAAGTATATTTAGAAATAGAACCAGAATTTCTAGAAGACCCATTTAGATTAGAAATAGAAGGAAAAAGAACATTTATTTATCTGACAGATACTCCATTAAATCTGGATGATGAAATCAAGTTATCACAGGAAGATTTTATAGAAAGAAATTTTGATATAGAAACTGGCTGTTTAAATAGTGATGAAAGAAAAAATAAAAGTTTCTATGCTTATGAATTAACATTAGAAGATAGTCAGTTTAACCAACCTAAAAAATGTCCATCCTGTGGAATAGATGGTAAACTTTACAAAAAAGGAAGATGGATAAGCTTTTTTACACCACCAGACGAATATCCCCAAGCCGTTTCCCTAGAAAGTATATATAAAGATTTAGTTGATGCTTCGGAAAGTAGAGAGGAAAGAAAAATTATAGTTTTTTCTGATAGTAGAAAAGATGCGGCATTTTTCGCCCCATTTTTTGAAAAATTCTATAACGAAAGATTGTCCAACCAAATTATATATAACCAAATAAAATCAAATAAAAATCCTATATTTTTAGATATACTGGCTGAAAAATGTAAAAATTGTGTGTTAAGTGCATTTTATAAAAAAACAACGAATAAAGAAAAACAAGAAGAAATAGAAAAATTTAAAAAAGAAATACTAAAAGATTTTATGTTATTTAATGAAGAAGCTTTAGAAGAAATCGGTTTAGTTAAATATTTATTAGACGAAGATATAGAAGCTAACATTTTATCTGATTTAAAGAAAACATCATTAAAAAACTATTTATCAGATGAAGAGTTAAAAAACTTTATTTACTATGTTTATAGATATATAAGAAAATATAAAATTACCAACCATTTTCATAATATTTTTAAAGGTTTTACTAGAAGCATATGGAAAGAAGGAACCCCACCAGCAATAAAAAGAACAGGAGAACATTCAGGGATTGATATATGGATACCTAAAAAAACAGGTTATATGTTTAGGCTTTTAAAGAAAATCCTCACTGCAAAAATTAATGGTGAAATAGACAACGATTTAGTAAAAAATATTTTAAGAGAAATCTTCCCGGCACTTATAGAAAATCAGTTAGGAAGCTTATTTATTTTAGATGAAGAAAAAGGATATGTTTTAGATGAACAAAAAGTATTTGATACATGGTCAGTTAAAGAAGTTAAAGAAATATATAGATGTAATACTTGTAGAAAATTAACCCCTTGGAATGTAAATAATATTTGCCCTCAAGATAAATGCAGAGGTAAATTAGAAAAAATTAACAATGAAGAAGTTAAAAAGAGCTTATACCTAAAAAAATTATTTAAAAATCTAAATTGTAAAGAAGTATTTAAGAAAAAAGTTAAAGCAAGAGAACATACCGCCCAATTATCTACTAAATACGGAAGGGATATT
>JAADDV010000020.1 GCA_013153795.1 Aquificota bacterium
TTTCTGACCTGTATGCTTTTAATGAACAACCATAATCGTGCAGATGAACACCAGTTACCTTTGATATTAACCAGTTTGCAATTCTTGACGGGAGTGTTCTACTTATAAAAGCATCTTTTCTATCTTTTCTCCAGCCACTGACTATATCGTATCCTTCCTGCATCTTCTCAAGGAGTTTTGGTATATCTTCTGGGTCATTTTGAAGATCTCCGTCCATTGTGATAATAACATCTCCCTGTGCCACATCAAATCCTGCAGACATAGCAGCAGTCTGTCCGTAGTTTCTTCTAAAGTTAACTCCTACCACACGGGGGTCCTTTTGGGAAAGCTCTTTAATAATCTCCCACGACCTATCTGTGCTACCGTCATTAACAAATATTATTTCGTAGCTCTTGCCAAGTTTCTCTAAAACAGACTTTAGTTTTTCATAAAGAATAGGTAGATTTTCTTCTTCATTATAAATTGGAATAACAATTGAAAGCTCAACCTTGTTTTGTTTCCTTTCCATCTTCCACCTTTATTTTTCTAAACTTTATTATTCCCTTAAAGCCAAGAGGTTTTAATTTCTTTTTATAAAATCTGGATGCTTCAAGATAATTTTTAAAATATCCTATATAAACAAGATAGTATTTTAAACCTTCCATCTTTTTTTCTTCAATTTTAGGTTTATAGCCATATATAGACAAATCCCTTACTAATTTTTCAGCTTCTTTTTTTGAGGAAAACATACCAAGCTGTATGTAAAATCTTATCTTCTTTTTTATATAAGAAGGTTTTGAAGAAAATTTTTTATATAAAAATTTATTAACAATAGGTTTTTTTTCTTCTGGTTTTAATTCTACACTTTTCTTTTTTTCTTTATCCTCTTTTTTTACTAATATAGGCGGAGGCTTTGGAGGTAAAACTGTTGCAGTAAGTGGTTTTTTTTCTTTAGAAGAAATATGTTTTTTAACTTTCTTTTTAGCTTTCTTTTTTTGCTCTTCTTTCTTTTTTAAACTATCTATTTTATTTAGAAGTTCAGTTGCTTTTAATCTAAGGGTATAGTTGTTGTTACTGGATAGTTTCGCTTTTTGTGCATATTTTTTTGCCAGCTTTAAATTTCCTTCTTTTAAATAAATTTTAGCAAGAGAAAGATACATTTTAGGGCTGGATATACCTGTTGCAATTGCCTTTAGGAGAATATCTTTTGCTTTATCATATTCTTCCATTTCTATATAATAATCTGCAAGGGCTTCATATGCAGGGAGAAACGAAACATTATACATTATGGCTTTCTTTAAATACTCTTCAAACTTATCTAAATTTCCTAGTTTTTTGTATGCAAGGGCTATGTTGTAATAAGCTATCTCTTTTCTTTCATAATCGTTAAATGATAGAGCCTTTTTAAAGTTTTCTATAGCTTGTTTATACTTTCCCTTTTTTGCAAGAACTATACCTAAGTTTGTATATATGTTTGGTCTATTTGGGTCTAGCTGAAGAGCCTGTTTAAAGTAGTATTCTGCCTTTTCAAGCTCATCAACTTTTGTATAGGCTATTCCAAGGGCATTATAGGTTTCTATATTTTTTGGGTCGTGTTCAAGAGATTGATTTAGATTGTATATAGCCTGAGCTATATTTCCTGAGGATAAGTATGAAACACCTATTTTAAAATAATACTGTGCTAACTTCTTTTTTTCTGCTTGAGTTTGTGAAGCTTTCTTTGTAGCACATCCTGAAAGATAAATAGAAAAAATAACTGTAATAAGAATAGATAGACTCTTCCAAAGTTTTACTTTCATAAATCCTCTTTTGTCAGTATTAGTTTAAAAAATTATAAAAGAAAAAGGAGGAAAAATCCTCCAAAGAAAGATTATCTATTTTTATTTGTTTTCATCTTCAGTTTTTATTGTTAAAAATTCAGGATTGTTTTCTACTGTTTCCTGAACTCCTTGAGAAATTCTGTAAGCACAAAATGAAGGTCCACACATTGAGCAGAACTTAGCAGATTTATATCCTTCCTGTGGAAGGGTCTCATCGTGGTATTTTCTTGCTGTTTCTGGGTCTATTGCAAGCTCAAACTGTTTTTCCCAGTCAAATTCGTATCTTGCTTTAGACATTGCATCGTCCCACTCCTTTGCTCCAGGTCTGTGTCTGGCAAGGTCTGCTGCGTGGGCTGCTATTTTGTAAGCAATAAGTCCCTGTTTTACATCTTCTGCATTTGGAAGACCAAGGTGCTCTTTTGGAGTTACATAACATAGCATTGACGCTCCATACCACCCTGCCATAGCGGCACCAATAGCAGATGCTATGTGGTCATATCCTGGAGCAATATCAGTTACAAGTGGTCCAAGAACATAAAACGGTGCCTCGTGGCAAAGCTCCATCTCTTTCTTTATGTTCATCTCTATCTGGTCCATTGGAACGTGTCCTGGACCTTCTATCATAACCTGAACGCCGTGCTCCCAGGCTTTTTTGGTTAATTCTCCAAGAACTTTAAGCTCTGCAAACTGTGCCTCGTCTGACGCGTCGTTTATGCATCCTGGTCTAAGACCATCTCCAAGAGAGAATGAAACATCATATTTTTTGAATATTTCACAGATTTTGTCAAAGTTTGTGTAAAGTGGATTTTGCTTTCCGTGAATAGTCATCCACTCTGCCATTATAGAACCACCACGGGAAACAATTCCCATAAGCCTGTGGTTTACCATAGGTAAAAACTCTCTTAAAACCCCTGCGTGGATAGTCATATAGTCAACGCCCTGCTGAGCCTGATGCTCAATCATATCAAGGATATCTTGCTCTGTTAATTTTTCTATGCTTCTTACTTCCTGAAGTGCCTGATAGATAGGAACTGTTCCAACTGGAACTGGAGAGTTTGCAATAATTGCCTCTCTAATCTCATCTATGTTTCCACCAGTTGATAAATCCATTACTGTGTCTGCACCGTATTTTAAAGCTACTTTGAGCTTTTCAAGCTCTCCTTCTACATCAGATGTTACAGCAGAGTTTCCGATGTTTGCGTTAACTTTACACTTTGCAGCAATACCTATAGCCATAGGCTCAAGTCTATAGTGGTTTATGTTAGCAGGGATTATCATCCTTCCTCTTGCTACTTCCTCTCTAACAAGCTCAACAGGAAGGTTTTCTCTTTTTGCAACGTACTCCATTTCTGGAGTAATAATCCCTTCTCTTGCATAGTCCATCTGTGTTTTTCCGTATGTTGTGCTTCTTGGAACTGCATATTTGCTCATATCTTTAAACCTCCGTATTATTCCTTAGCTATTTTATTACAAAATATTACCTGTGCAAAAAATGAAAATTCTCATAAAGTTAAGTTATTTTATTGCTTTCGTACGTTTTCCACGCCATAAAACCAAAAGCAATAACAAATAAAAGTCCAAATACCCAAGCTATCAGTAAGATTACATTCTCCATATTTACCAACCCTTTTTTAGTTGTTCTATTTTGCTCCAGAGATTTCCTGCCATAAACAATATAAGAGCCAAAACAAATATACCAGTACCAATTAATGTTAATACAAGCTCTTTATTTTTAAATCTTTCAAAGTAAACTATTAAACTTCCTACACCTCCACCAATCCCTATAATTAAAGCTACAAGAACTTTCAGTTGCTCAATTAGAGCTTTTACCTTTTCTATTTTAAGTTTTTCTTTTTCTAAGGAGCCCATTACCACCTAACTACCTTCTCTAAATCTTCATAAAATGTTGGGTAGGATATAGTTGCACATTCTGCATCTTTTATTGTTATCCCATCTTCTGAAATAAGTCCAAGGATACTAAAGCCCATTGCTATTCTGTGGTCGTGAAAGCTGTTTACTGTTCCCCCTTTTATTTTTTGTTTTCCTTTTATTATCATTCCATCCTCAAGTTCTTCAGCTTCTACTCCAATGGCTCTCAGGTTTTCTACAAC
>JAADDV010000177.1 GCA_013153795.1 Aquificota bacterium
TTATTAATAAGTCTGTATCAAAGCTCATATATATTCTAAACGTTTTATCTGAACTAAGTGGGATAGAAAGGTATCTAGAAAGACTATCCCGAAATTTAATGAAGGTTTTATCTGAACTAAGTGGGATAGAAAGCTTCTCAGTCTGGAAACTTCGTTTCTTGTTGCGTTTGGTTTTATCTGAACTAAGTGGGATAGAAAGTCTACTGCAAGAAGTGTATGTGGCTTATCAGCAAGTGGTTTTATCTGAACTAAGTGGGATAGAAAGCTTTTTCTACTCGTTAATTGTAGTTATATTTCTTGGTGGTTTTATCTGAACTAAGTGGGATAGAAAGGAATTGATTCTAGCAGTTTCTTCTATCGCACTGTTTGTTTTATCTGAACTAAGTGGGATAGAAAGAGGTAAGATTTGTGGCTAATTATTCAATTAATCGAAGGATATTTTTTCAAAAAGAGGTCGCTTATAAAAGCGCGACCTCTCAAGATTTCAAACATTAAATCTAAAATGCATTACATCACCATCCTGAACTACATAATCTTTTCCTTCAACTCTTAACAACCCTTGCTCTTTAGCTTTCTGAATAGAACCAACTTTTATTAAATCTTCATAATTTATCACCTCAGCAGCGATAAAACCTCTTTCAAAATCTGAGTGTATTTCTCCTGCAGCCTGAGGAGCTTTGGTTCCTCTTTTAATAGTCCAAGCTCTAGCCTCTTTTTCACCAGCAGTAAAGTAGGTTATAAGGTCTAAAAGAGAATATCCCGTTCTTATCATTTTATTTAAACCCGGCTCTTCCAAGCCATATGCTTCTAAAAGTTCTTTTCTTTCTTCTTTAGGTATTTCTATAAGTTCTTGTTCTACCTTTCCACACAAAACAACTACAGGAGCTCCTTCTTTTTCTGCCTTTTCCTTTATAGCCTGAACATGCTTGTTTCCTTCTCCATCTGGAAGGTCTTCTTCATTTATATTTGCAACATACATTATTGGCTTTATAGTAAGAGGGAATATAGTTTTTTTCATATACTCTATTTCTTCTTCATCAAACTGGTCTAAATGAGTTCGTAAAGGTTTTAAATCTTCTAAAATCTTTTTTGCTTTTTCCAAAACCTGAACTTCAAATTTTGCTTCTTTATTTCCAGATTTTGCAGGTTTTATAACCTTTTCAAGCCTTTTTTCAACAGTTTGAAGGTCAGCAAGAATAAGCTCTGTTTCTATAATTTCAGCATCTCTAACAGGATTTACTGAGCCTTCTACATGGACAACATCACTATCTTCAAAGCATCTAACAACATGAGCAATTGCAGAAACATTTCTAATATTTGCTAAAAACTGATTTCCAAGACCTTCTCCTTTAGAAGCACCTTTAACAAGACCTGCAATATCTACAAATTCAATTGTTGCAGGTATCACTTTTTGAGAGTTTTCCATCTGGGCAAGTTTCTCAAGTCTTTCATCTGGAACATTAACAATTCCAACATTTGGCTCTATTGTGCAAAATGGATAATTTGCTATCTCAGCCTTTCCTGTTTCTGTTAAAGCATTAAAAATTGTTGATTTTCCAACATTGGGAAGTCCTACAATTCCAATATTTAGTTTCATTTCTCCTCCAAATTTTATTTTTAAAATTTCCTATAAAAGTTTATTAATTTTACCGAAAACAAATCCATGAAAGAAAACAATATAAGATTTTAAAAAGAGGTGTAAATATCCATGATATATAAAAAATCTGATACTTTTTATATCGTAGGATTATTTGATGGAGAAGATATTATAGACAGCCTACAACATTTTTTAAGTGAAGAAAGAATAAGGTCTGGTTTCTTTTGGGGAATAGGAGGAGTTAGAAATCCAAGTATTGGAGTTTATGATGTTTTAGAAACAAAATTTAAAAGAACTATCGTCAAAGGCATATATGAGATAGTTTCTTTCCATGGAAATGTTAGTGTAGACCCAGATAGTATAAGCCCTTTTATTCATGCTCATATATCTTTAGCAAAAAAAGATTTTTCTATAATAGGAGGGCATTTTTTTGATGCAGAGGTAGCAGTTTCACTAGAAATGATTTTTATGCCAACCCAAAACCCTATAGTAAGAGAGATAAATCCTCTTTATAAAGTTATGCTCTGGGAACATCTCTAAACAGTTTTTTCGTTCCCATTTTCATTTCCATTGAAAAACTTTTCTCTAATTTTAGGAAGTAAGAGAAGTATTGATATAAATATTAAAAGCACTCCTGCAGCTATAAAATAGTATTCTTTTGCTTCTTTAAAGAAAGTTTCTGCAGCTTTTCCAAACATATATCCTAAAGAAAGGTATATTACAGCCCAGATAAAAAGAGAAAGCATATTAAAGAATATAAATTTCCAAACACTAAATCCTGTTGCTCCCATCAAAACCATTGGAATTATTCTCATTCCATACCAGAAACGGATAATAAATATCGATAAAATTCCATATTTTTCAAAAAGTTGTTTGACTTTTCTATATTTTTTTCGTGTATATTGGTTTTTTAAAAATATCTCTCTTCCTTTCCATCTTCCCAAATAAAAGTATATAATCTCATGTAAGAAAGCTCCTAACATAGCTATAATAAGAGATTTTACAGGGTCTAAAAACTTTAGCTTTATGAAAAAACCTACAATTAAAAGAAATAATTCCCCTTCTAAAAAAGTGCCTATAAAAACAGCAATATATCCATAATTTTGAAGAAATGTTTCTAGATGTTCTATGGTATCCTCCAGATTACACTTAAGATTTTTGAAAGAGCATAAAATATTATACTAATATTTTCGTTTAAGTAATTTTGATTTCTTAATTTTTCCCCTACAAAGATTTACAATTTTTATGTGAATTTATGATAAATTGTAAAGTATTTATCGTATTCCAAGGAGGAAAATATATGAGAAGTGATGAAATAAAAAAAGGTTTTGAAAGAGCGCCACATAGAAGTTTACTTAGGGCATGTGGCTTAACAGAAGAAGATTTTGGAAAACCTTTTATAGGGGTTGCAAACTCATATATAGATATAATCCCAGGGCATGTGCATCTTAGAGAGTTTGCTCAAATAGTAAAAGATGCAATAAGAGAAGCTGGTGGTGTCCCTTTTGAGTTTAATGTTATTGGTGTTGATGATGGTATTGCTATGGGACACTCAGGAATGCATTACTCTCTCCCAAGTAGAGAAATCATAGCAGATGCAATAGAAACTGTTGTAGAAGCTCATAAACTTGATGCTCTTGTTTGTATCCCTAACTGTGACAAGATTGTTCCAGGTATGATGATGGCTGCTGCAAGACTTAACATACCTACTATTTTTGTTAGTGGTGGACCTATGGCAGCAGGTCATACCCCAGATGGTAGGCCTATAGACCTTGCAACAGCTTTTGAGGCTGTTGGTGCCGTTGCTCAGGGAAAGATGACAGAAACAGAGCTAAAAATAATAGAAGAAAATGCCTGTCCTTCTTGTGGTTCATGTTCGGGAATGTTTACAGCAAATTCAATGAACTGCCTAGCAGAGGCTCTAGGAGTTGCTCTACCAGGAAACGGTTCTATTCTTGCAATAGACCCAAGAAGACAGGAGCTTGCAAGACAGGCAGGGAAACAGATTATTGAGCTTTTAAAAGCAGACCTTAAGTTTAGAGATATTGTAAATGAAGAAACAATAGAAAATGCTTTTACCCTTGACATTGCAATGGGAGGCTCTTCTAATACAGTTCTTCATCTTCTTGCTATTGCATATGAAGCAGGGATTGAGTTTCCACTTGAAAAAATAGATGAAATATCAAGAAAAACTCCAACATTATGTAAACTTGCTCCTGCTTCCCAATATCATATGGAAGATTTAGACAGAGCTGGTGGAATACCTGCTATTTTAAAAGAACTTGCTAAAAAAGGACTTCTCCACTTAGACAGACCTACAGTTTTACTAAAAACAATAGGAGAAGTTATTGAAGATGCAGAAATAAAAGACCCAGAGGTTATAAGACCAATAACAAATCCTTACAGTGAAACAGGAGGTCTTGCTATTTTATTTGGAAATATTGCTCCAGATGGGGCAGTTGTAAAAGCTGCAGCAGTAGACCCTAAAATAATGGTTCATAAAGGAAGAGCAGTATGTTTTGATAGTGAAGAAGAAGCAATCTCTGGTATTTTTGGTGGGAAAGTAAAAGCTGGAGATGTTGTTGTAATAAGATATGAAGGTCCTAAAGGAAGCCCGGGAATGAGAGAAATGCTTTCTCCAACATCTGCCATAATGGGAATGGGACTTGGGGATAAAGTTTCTCTAATAACAGATGGTAGATTTTCCGGAGCTACAAGGGGAGCATGTATTGGACACGTGTCCCCTGAAGCAGCAGCAGGAGGACCAATAGGAATTATTCAAGATGGAGATGAGATTTTAATAGATATTCCAAATAGAAAACTTGAACTTCTTATTTCAGAAGAAGAATTTGAAAAAAGAATGAAAAACTTTAAACCAAAACAAAAACCAATAAACAGCAGATGGCTTAGAAGATACGCAAAACACGTAGCATCAGCTAATAAAGGAGCTATTCTTGAAGATGATTGTTTTTAGATATAATGTATCTGAATACAGTGAAGGGGGAAAGGATTGAAAACTTTAAAAAGCTCAGAAGCAGTCTGCCAGGGACATCCTGATAAAATTGCAGATATTATTTCAGATGCAATATTAGATGAGCTAATAAGAAAAGACCCTTATACAAGGTCTTCTATAGAAACGCTGATAACAACAGGTCTTGTTCATGTTTCAGGGGAGCTTTCAACAGATGCATATGTAGATATTCCAGAGATAGTTAGAGGGACACTAATAGAAGTAGGCTATACAAAACCTGAATATGGTTTTGATGGATATACTGCAGGAGTTATAACAACAATAAGTGACCAGAGCCCAGAGCTGGCTCTGGGACTTTCTGGAGATAAAGCTGGAGATACAGGAATAGTAGTAGGGTATGCAACTAATGAAACCAAAAACTACATGCCTATTGCATGTAATATAGCAAATGGAATAGTTAGGCAGTTAGATGAACTTAGAAAAGATGATATTGTTCCGTTTTTTAGACCTGATGGAAAAGCTGTTGCTGTAGTAGAGTATGAAAATGATAAACCAGTTAGATTAGATTCTATCACTGTTCTTGTTCAGCATGAGCCTTATGTTTCAGAGCATGAGCTAAGAGAAACAGTTATAGAAAAGGTGATAAAAGAAGTTGTTCCAGAAGGATTTATAGATAACAAAACAAATATTGTTATAAATCCTATTGGAAGATTTATAATAGGTGGTCCTATGGCAGATACTGGCTTAACAGGAAGAAAAACAATAGCTGATGCTTATGGGACAGCTGCCCCTTCAGGAGGAAGTGCCTTTTCAGGTAAAGACCCTACAAAAGTAGACAGGTCAGCTTCCTATATGGCTAGATGGATAGCAAAGCACGTTGTAGCTTCAGGTCTAGCAAATAGATGTTTAGTTGAGTTAATATATGTAATAGGGACAGAATTTCCGATAACAATAGATATAAAAACAGATACAAACATAGATAAGGAAAAATTAATAAAAAAAATAAAAGAAGTTTTTAACTTATCTCCGGCGGGGATTATAGAGCAATTAAAATTAAGACAACCAATATATAAACAAACTGCTTCTTATGGACATTTTGGAAAAGAAATAGATGAAATAACATGGGAAATTTTAGATAAAGAAATATTAGGAGAGTTAAAAGATGTCACATAACAAACATACTTATAGTTTTGAAGTTTTTAAAGCTTTAGTTGAGCTAGAAATTAAAAGAATAGAAAGATATAAAAAGGAAAAAAATTTTTCTATAGCATTTCTTTATGCTCCAAATCTTGCAAAAAGTGTGAAGTATTTTAAAGATATAGACAAAGCTGTAGAAATATCTTTTCTTATAAGAACAGGTATTCGCTCAACAGATGTTGTTTCAGAGGTAGAAGATGATTTTGTTTTTCTCTTTTTCCCAGAAACTTCAAAATCTGAAGCTCAAAAAGTAATAGAAAGAATAAAGAAAGCTTTACCAGAACTTGAGATTATAGAAGGGATAGCAACATATCCAGATGATGGAACAACAGAATATGAACTGTTTAATAAACTTGTAAAGATAATGAATGAAAAGCTTATTCCTGTTATTGAACTTGCAACAGAAAAAAAAGATGAAAAAGTATAAGCTTTAAACTTTTAATCCTTCTATTTCTTTTTGTCTTACACGGGGGTCTAGCTTGGCTAAAAGAATATCTGCAATTAAATTTCCTATAATGAGCATAATAGCACCAATATATAATCCTCCCATTACAAGATATAGGTCTTGAGATAATACAGCGTCTAACATAAGCATTCCCATTCCTGGCCAGTTTACAATAATTTCAACCAAAGCTGCCCCTGATAATAAAGAAGCAATTTCAAAACCTAAAAGGGTAATAAAAGGATTTAAAGCATTTCTTAAAGCGTGTTTTATAATAACTTCTCTTTCAGGTAATCCTTTAGCTCTAGCAAAAAGAACATATTCAGACTGAAGAGATTCAAGCATGGCACTTCTAACAAGTCGAACAAGTCCTGCTAAAGAGCCTATTGCTAAAACAAAAGCTGGTAAAGAAACATGCCACAGTCTATCAAGAATTTTTCCAAAAAAGGAAAGTTGTTCATACTCAGGACTTGTTGCTCCACCTGTAGGAAAAATACCTGTTTTAACAGCAATGAAAAGCATTAAGAAAGCTAAAAAGAAATTAGGAATAGACATAAAGGTAAAAGAAAAAAGCTGAATAAATTTATCAACCCATGTATTAGGTTTTAAAGCAGCCCATATTCCTAAAGGAACAGCAAGTCCCCACGCAAGAAGAGCAGAAGTTATAGAAAGAAAAAGGGTATTTCCTATTCTTTCTTTTATTAGCTCTAAGACAGGCACATGATAAGAAAAAGAATATCCAAGGTCAAAGGCAAGAGCATTCATAAGCCATTTTATATATTGAACTAAAAGGGGCTGGTCTAAACCATAAGCTTTTTCTAGCTCTTTTAAGGTTTCTTTAGATATTTGAGGATTCATCTTCAACTGGTCTAAATAATCTCCTGGGGCAAGCTGGATAATCATAAAAGAAATAAAAGTTATCCCTATAACAAGAGGTATCATCTGAAGAAGTCTTTTTAATATGTATAAAAACATAGCCCTTTTAAAGCCTTTTTTGTTGAATTAATGATATTAACACTTTTTTATTTTTATGTCATTTAGTTTTTATTTAAAATTTTCTTTTGATTTTCAACTAAAGAAAAAATCTTTGCACAAAATTCTAAATCAGAAGTAAGTTTTAAAGCATAGTTTAAATTATCATATATAACAAAAGAACCATGTTTTTTTATTAAAACTATGTTTTTTCCTGTTTTTTTAAACATATCTGAAAGTTTTTCAGCAAGCTCTTTAGAACCACTAGCATGTTCTAAATCTAAAATAGGAACTTCTCCAACAAACAGTTTTCCTTCGTTATCTATTGGAATAAATTTTTCCTCTAGCAAAAATGTTAAAGCTACTGCATATACAGGATGGGCATGGATTATAGCTTTTGCTTCTGTTTTTTTATAAATAGCTCTGTGAACTATAAGCTCACTGGAAGCTTGTTTATCATTCTCTGAAGTTGAAAAAACAGGCACTTCCACAATATCATCAGGTTTTAAAAAACCAAGCATAGCTCCTGTTTTTGTTATATAAATGTCATCTTCAAATCTTACACTTATATTTCCTGCATGGGAATTAACCAGACCTTCATTGTATAAAACCTTTCCTGTAAAGATGATATCCTCTATGATTTTTTCTACATATAGATTTTTTAGTTTTGAATAAGGCATTTTTATATCCTTACAGGAATATTTTTTTCCTTTAGATATTCTTTTACTTCCTGAATAGTCAGTTCTTTAAAGTGAAATAAAGAGGCTGCCAGTGCTGCATCTGCTTTTCCTTCAGAAAAAGCCTCATAAAAATGCTGTTTGCTTCCTGCTCCTCCTGAAGCTATAACAGGAATAGAAACTGCCTCACTTATTGCCCTTGTCAGAGGTATATCATAACCGCTTTTTGTTCCATCTTTATCCATAGATGTAAGTAAAATCTCACCTGCTCCTAAATCTTCAACAGCTTTAGCCCACTGGATAGCATCTATTCCAGTTGCTGTTCTTCCTCCATGTATGTAAACTTCCCATTTGTTTTCTCCAACCTGTTTTGCATCTATAGCAACAACAATAGTAGAAGAACCAAATCTTTTTGCTGCTTCCTCTACAAGGATAGGTTCTTTAACTGCTGCTGTGTTTATAGAGACTTTATCTGCTCCACTTTCAAGAAGTCTTCTTATATCTTCTAAAGTCCTTACGCCTCCTCCTACTGTAAGAGGCATAAAAACTGTTTCTGCTGTTTCTTTTACAACATCCAGAATTATGTCTCTATCTTCTGCTGATGCTGTTATATCTAAAAAAACAAGTTCATCAGCTCCTGCTTCATCATAAGCTTTAGCTGCTTCTACAGGGTCTCCAGCATCTACTAGATTTACAAAATTTACTCCTTTTACAACTCTTCCTTTATTTACATCAAGGCATGGTATTATTCTTTTTGCTAGCATTTTTCACCTCATTTATGAAGAAATCTACTTTCAGTCCCTTTTATAAGTCTTTCTATATTTGATGAATGTTTCATCACGATAATAAATGAGGCTAAAAGAATAGCAAGGGTTTGATAGTATCCTCCTTCTATAAAAAAGTAAACAACCCAGGATAAAGACGCAGCTATTATAGATGCAAGGGACACATATCCAGAGACGAGAAATGTTCCAAGCCAGAGAAGAATTGTAATAAATGCAACTTCTGGGGATAAAGCAAGAAGAACACCTATCCCTGTAGCGACTCCTTTTCCACCTTTGAATTTCATAAAAATAGAAAAACAGTGTCCTATCACAGCTGTTAAAGCTACAAGGGATATAAACTTAAAATCTGGGAAAAACAGTTGTTTTGCATAATAAACAGGAATAAAACCTTTCAGCATATCTAAAATAAGGACTAAAATCCCTGCTTTTTTTCCTATTGTCCGTGTAACATTTGTAGCTCCTATATTTCCGCTACCTTCTTTTGTAATGTCCTTACCAAATAATTTTCCTATAACATATCCAAAAGGTATAGATGCTACTAAATATGTAGCTAGAAGATAGCCTATTTTTATAAATTCCATCCTTTTTCCTTAATAAACAGTTTTAGATATTCATATGCAGATATATAGGCTACTATGATTGAAAGCCAGAGGGCAAGATTTCCAAGAAATACAGCTTTTATAGACAATAAAAATATAGCTATAAGTTGTATAGTTGTTTTAACTTTTCCAAGATAAGAAGCTGGCACGACTATATTTTTATTTACTAAAACACTCCTTATCCATGTTACAAGCATTTCCCGTGCAACAATAAGAAATACAAGATACGTTGATATATAAGATTTTTCTACAAAAGCAACTAAAACAGATATTGTAAATATTTTATCTACTGCTGGGTCTAAAAGCTCTCCATGTCTGGTTACTGAATTTGATTTTCGTGCAACAATTCCATCTAACCAATCTGTTAAAATGGCGAATAATACTAATGCTCCAGATAATATGTGATAATCATGTAGGATTGTATATATTAAAATTGGTATTATAAATAGTCTAGAAAAAGTAATTATACTGGCCAGTCCTATTCCAGAACTGGCTTTTTCTCCTAAACCATCTCTTGCTGCTTCTTGATGGTTTATATTCAATTAACATCACCCTTTCTTCTTCTTAAGTATGTAGGTATATCTAATGGGTCAAAAACAGTTTCTTTAATTGGAGGTTTACATTCTTCTGTTTCTTCTTTTTTAATTTCTTTTATAGGTTTTTCCTGTTTTTTAGGTTTTTCTCCTATTGTTTTAATAGGAGGCTGTTTTTGTTGAGTAACAGGTTTTTCTTTTGGTCTTTCAAAACTTTGATTAAACTCTTCAAAATCTGTTGCTACAACAGTTATTCTGATTTCATCTTCTATATCCTGATTTAAAGCTGCTCCAAATATAATATGAGAATCTTCATGGGCTTCTTCTCTTATCATAGCTATTGCTTCATCAACATCTGCATATGAAAGGTCTGGACTTACTTCAACATTTATTAACAGTCTTCTAGCTCCATTTATAGATGTTCCTTCTAATAAAGGAGATGTTGTTGCTGACATTACAGCTTCTTCTATTTTATTTTCTCCTTTTCCACTTCCAACACCAATAAGAGCTTTTCCTCCACCTTCCATTATTGTTCTTACATCTGCAAAGTCAACGTTTACAAGACCTGGAACAAGTATTAGGTCTGTTATTCCTCTAACAGCTTTATATAAAATACTGTCAACCAGCTTAAAAGCCTCTTTAAATGTAAATCTTTTTCCTGCTATCTGAGCAAGCTTTTGGTTGTGAATGACTATATATGTATCAACAACTTCTTTTAGCTTTAAAAGACCTTCTTCTGCTATTTTTGCTCTTCTTGGTCCTTCAAAATCAAAAGGTTTTGTTACAACAGCAACTGTAAGTATTCCCATCTCTTTTGCTGCTTGAGCTATTACAGGTGCTGCTCCTGTTCCTGTTCCACCACCAAGCCCAGCAGCAATAAATACCATATCTGCTCCTTCCATATGTTCTTTTATAACATTTATATTCTCTTTAGCTGCTTCTTCTCCAACTTCAGGTTTTGAACCAGCACCAAGACCTCTAGTTACACTTTCTCCAATATGGATTTTATTAGGAACAGGTAATGAATCGAGATGTTGTATATCAGTGTTTACTATATAAAGTTCTACATCTTGAAGACCTTCCTCATACATTCTTGCAACAGCATTACTTCCACCGCCACCAACTCCAAAAACTTTTATCTTTGAGGGGTTCTTAGCTTCATGGTCAAAATTCTCCATGGTTTCCTCCTAAAACAATTAAAAAAGGTTCTTAAGTTTTTCTATTAAGGTTTTTCCAAACTCAAATATACTCACATTTGAACTGTGGTCAACAGCAGGAGTAGAAGCTGTATTAATACTATTCTTTTTAAATAAAAGCATTCCTACAGCTGTTGAATACTGAGGCAAAGCTATTTTCTCCGCAAATCCTTTAAACTCTTTTGGTCTACCTATTCTAACATCAGTTTTAAATATAGCTTCAGCAAGTTCTTTAATAAAGATTGTATTAGCAACACCGCCTGTTAATACTATACCACCGTTTATTTTATTTAAAAACTTCATAATTTCCAATTCTTCTCTAACTAAATCAAAAATTTCTGATAATCTTGCTTCTATGGTATCTGCAAGCTCTAAACTGTTAATGTGAAGAGGCTCTTCACTACCTCTTGGATATATTTCAATAATAGTTTCTTCTGTATGCTCAACTAAAGCTGTTCCATAAGCTATTTTTAATTCTTCTGCTTCTTCTTTTGATAGTTTAAATCTATGGGCTATATCCATTGTTATATGATTTCCAGCAACAGGAAAGGCCTTTATATATTCAATACTTCCATCTTTATATACAGCCAAATCTGTTGTCCCTGCTCCTATATCTAAAACAGCAACACCCATTTCTTTCTCTTCAGGATATAAAACAGCTGTAGAAGAAGCAATAGGATTTGCAACAAAATCTAAAACTTTTACTCCTGCTGCTTCTATTACTCTTTTAAGATTCATATAACTGTTTGTCTTATTTAAAACAATATGAAACTCTCCTCTTATTCTTGAACCATAAAGACCTGTTGGGTCTAAAACTTCATACTCCTCATCAAGAATATATTTTTTTGGTATTATATGAATGATTTCATGGTCTTCATCTGCTACTTTTGAAGTTGCTTTTGCTGATAATTCTCCTAAATCACTTGTAGTTATCGTTTTTTTTGATGATTCAAAGGCTATTTCTTCTTCTTCATTTCTACATTCAAGATGATATCCACCAATATTTGCTATAACACTGCTTATTTTTGAACCTGTCGTAGATTCAGCCATATCAATAGCTTCTTTTATGGAGCGAATAACATCATTAGACTTTACTATAACTCCTTTTTCTATCCCTCTTGTTTTGGCTTCTCCAAAACCAACTATATAAAGATTATCAGCATTATCTACATCTCCAACTAAGACGGTTGTTTTTGATGTCCCTACATCCATAGCTACAATGATTCTTTCCTTTCCCATACTTTTATCTCCTTGTTACAACCATTGAGTCAAAACTAAAGTCTATATATCTATAGTCATTTATATTCTTTTGAGAAATAAAAAGTTTTGCCTTTTCAAGGTTTTCATCAATATCAAGTATATTAAACATTAAAATTTTTTTATCTTCTAAAACACAAGCAATCTGGCTATGGGAAATAACATATTTTTTAAACTTTAATCCTTTAAGTGCTTCATAAATTTTTCTAACCTTGGAGAAATTATCATTTATTAATGATTTATCATTATAAATGATAACTGGCAAGTTTTTATAATTTTTTGGATTAAAATATTTTTTTGAAAGTTTTACTCCATCTTCGTCTATTAACACTCTTTTTCCTTTATGTAAAAGGAAAGCAAATGGTTTTCTTTCTAAAATAGTTAGATTTATATTTCCTACAAAATATCTATCAATTTTTACTTCCTTAACAAAATTATATCTTTTTAATTGGTTTTCTATTCTTTCTGTATTTAGAAAAAACCAGTTTTCTCTAGAAAAAATGTCTTCTATATCTTCTTTTTTGAATTTATCTGTGCCTATAACATTTACTTTCTTTATTGCAAAAAAATCTCTTATCATAGGGATAGTTGGGGCAAAATAACCAAAAACTGCGCATAAAATTAACCAAGCTGAAAAAAGGAAAATTTTTAATCTTCTATCTAACTGCATCTTTTATCATTTCCTCTATAAGTTTTTCAAAAGTTATTCCTCTATATGCAGCAGCCTTAGGTAAAAGGCTGTGGTCTGTTAAACCAGGTATAGTGTTTATTTCTAAAAAATACGGAATTTCTCCTTTTAAAATAAAATCTACTCTTGCAGCTCCTTTGCAACCTATTATTTTGTAAGCTTTTAAAGCTGTTTCTTGTAGTTTTTTATATAAATTTTCCTCAAGGGGGGCAGGGCATATATACTCTGTTGAGTCTGTAAAGTATTTGTTTTTATAGTCATAAAATCCTTCTTTTACTTTTATTTCTATTATGTCTAAAGGCTCTCCATTTAAAATTCCAACAGTAAGTTCCCTTCCTTCTATAAACTCTTCTATTAAAATTTTTTCATCTATCTCAAAAGCTTTTTTCACAGCTTCTTTATACTCTTTTTCATTTTTTACTATAAAAACTCCAATAGAAGAGCCTTCATTTGCAGCTTTTACAACAACAGGAAAGGATATGTTTTTCTCCAAAGCCTCATCTTCTGAAAAAGCTGTAAATCCCTCTGGAACAGTTATGTTATGGGATTTAAGGATATCTTTTGTTAGGGCTTTATCCATAGCTACTGCACTTGCTTTTAAAGGAGAGCCTGTGTATCTATAGCCTAAAAAATCCAAAACCCCCTGAATTGTTCCATCTTCTCCTCTTTTTCCATGAAGGGCTATAAAAACAACATCTGGATTATAAGAAGTCAACTTATCTATAAAAACTTTTCCTTCTGCTGGGTCAAAAACAGCATACGAATATCCAAGCTTTTTTAAAGCCTCTTCTACTGCTTTACCACTTTTTATAGATATTTCCCTTTCTGAAGATACACCTCCATAAAGTAGAGCAACTTTTGGATTACTCAACAATTTTGACTTCCCTCTCTAGCTGGACATCAAATAAAGTTTTAACAGTATTTTCGGCACTTCGTAATAGTTTTATTAATTGGGAATAAGTAGCATCTCCATAATTAACAAGAAAATTTGCATGCTTTTGAGAAAAACCTATATCCCCTATTCTTTTCCCCTTAAAACCTGCTTTTTCTAAAAGATATCCTGCTGGGGCTTTTTCTGGATTTTTGTATGTTGAACCAGAAGTTGGAAGATTTAAAGGCTGTTTTTTATTTCTTTCAAGTAAATGATTTTTTATTATCTGTTTTATATCTTTTTCTGATTTTTTTAAAACAATTGTTACTTTGTAAACAAAACCCTCTTTCTGAAACTGGGTATATCTGTAGCTGTGTTTTATTTCCCCTTTCTTTGAGATTATTAGTCTCCCTTCACTGTTTATCCAATGAATTTCTTTTAAAATATCAAAAATTTCTGTCCCAAATGCTCCAGCATTCATTGCAACAGCACCGCCTACAGAAGCAGGAATTCCTGATAGATTTTCAAACCCTTCTAGATTGTATTTTTTTACCAATTCTACTATCTGCTTGAAACTAACCCCTGCTTCTGCTGTTATATAAACATATTCTCCTTTTTCTTCTATCTGAATTTTTTTTAAGTTTTTTGTAGATACAAACAGATGATTAAGAATGCCATCTTTAAAAATAAGATTACTTCCTATTCCTATGGGGATTAGTTTTCGGTTTTCATCAAGGGATTTTTTTATAAGGTATGAGATTTCCTCTGGATTTTTAGGAAAGTATATCTCTTTTCCTATTCCACCGATTTTTATTGTTGAAAATTTGGATAAATCTATAGATGTTTCTTTTTCTATCATTTATATCCCTGTGCTTCATCTATATTTTCAAAAATTCTTTCTTCAGCATTGCTTATGCCTAGCTTTTTAATCTTTTCTTCTTTTTCTTTAAAAGTTTTTAAAGCTTTTTCCAGTTTTTTTAAGAAAATATCTTCTGTAAGATTTTTTTCTTCTAAAATATCTGCTAGCTCTTTTTCAGCAAGCCATTTTACATTAAAATACTGATGGTTTGATGCTGCGTAAGGATAGGGAATAAAAATAGTATACTTTCCAAATAAAAGCACTTCTGAAACAGTCCCTGCTCCTGCCCTTGAGACAACAACATCACAGGCTTGGTATAAAAGACCTATATCTTCAAAATATTTATAGACAGTCATATTTTTAGGAGGTTTTTTTACTTCTGAGTTTTTTCCTGTTATAAGGATAAATGATATATCTAGAAGTTTTTCTGCTGTTTTTACAGCAATTTCTGTAAGTTTTCTTGCTCCCTGACTTCCTCCAAATATAAGAACGGTTTTTCTATTTATATCTAAACCTATTTCTTTTCTAGCTTCTTCTTTTGTTATATCCAGTCTTTCTTTTAACGTTTTTCTTAAGGGCATTCCTGTTAGAAAAGTTTTCCTTTTTGGGAAAAACCTTTTTGAATACTCAAATGTGATAAAAATTTTTTTAGCAAAAAAGGATAAAAGTTTATTTGTATATGAAGGGACAGAGTTTTGCTCATGAATATAAAGGGGAATATTTGATAAAGCTGCTGCTAAACCTAAAGGTAGCGAAGCGTATCCGCCAAAACATAAAACAAAATCTGGTTTTTCTTTTTTGAGGATTTTTCTGATGTAGAGACTGTTTTTTATAAGACCTAGAGCTGAAGAGATTTTTCCAAATATTCCTTTTCCTCTAACTCCTTTTATATCAAGAAGTATTTTATCTCCAAATGGGAACTCTTTTTTTCCTTCTATTCCCCTTTTAGCTCCTATATATGTAATAGAAAAGCCTTTTTCATGAAGATATTCAGCCACAGAAAGGGCAGGATAAAAATGTCCTCCTGTTCCTCCTCCTGCTATAAAAACTTTTTTCATAATGTGCAGATTTCAGAAAGCTGTAGTTTTTCTACAGGAATATTTCCAATAAGTAGTTTTTTAAGCTTTTCAAATGCAGGAGATTCATCTGTTATAAAAATTCTTTTTATTCCTTCTTCTTCTTTTGGGATATGATGAGATTGAAGATACTCAGTTATAGCCTGGGAAGAGTCTACTATCTGAAGATGAGGATAAAGCTCTTTTATTGTTTCTTTTAAAAGTGGATAGTGGGTGCAACCAAGAATAAGAGTGTCTATATCTTTTTTAACAATCTCGTCTAGATACTCTTTTACTACCATCTTTGTGATATGGTTGTTTATCATTCCTTCTTCAACAAGAGGAACAAATAAAGGACAGGGCTTTTGAAAAACCTCTACATCTGCTTTTTCTAAGAGAGACTTCTTATAAGACTGGCTTTTTATAGTCCCTTGAGTTCCTATAACGCCTATTTTTTTGTTTTTAGTTATCTTCAGGGCAAGCTCTACTCCTGGTTCAACAACTCCTATAACAGGTATATCAAATTCTTTTCTTAGAGTCTTCAGCGCATATGAAGATGCAGTATTACAAGCTATTACAAGGGCATCTATTCCAAATCCATAAAGATAGTTCCCACACTCTAGCGAATATCTTATTACTGTCTCTGGGGATTTGTTTCCGTAGGGAACCCTTGCAGTATCTCCAAGATAATAAAGATTTGTCAAAGGAAATGATTTGTTTATTTCTTTAAATACTGTTAAACCGCCGATCCCTGAATCAAAAATACCTATTGGCATTTTTTATTCCTCTAATAGTTTTTGTATTTCTATTTTTGGAGCATCTGACCAGAGCCATTCAAGATTATAGTATTCTCTAAGCTCTGGTATAAACACATTAACCATCACATCACCATAATCTATGGCTATCCACCTTCCCTCAGGATATCCTTCTATATGAGAAGGTATAATCCCTTTTTCTTTAAGATTATGAACTATTTCGTCTGTTATCGCTTTTGTATGAGTAGGAACATCTCCAGACACAATAACCATATAATCTGCTATTGGAGAAACTTTTCCTATTTCTAAAACAACAATCTCTTCTCCTTTTTTATCTTCAGCAGCTTTTACTATCTCCTTTAAAAGCTCTCTTGTATCGATTTTTCTTCCTCCTTAAGAAGATTTTTTGCTTTTTGAGCATATTCTGAGCTTGGATATGTTTTTATTATATATTCAAGAATAGCCTTACCCCTTTCAATACTTTTCTTTATTCTCTTTTCAAGATTAAAAAGCTGCTCTTCTAATAGTTTTTTTCTATTTATTAAAACGTTTTTTCTATTAA
>JAADDV010000135.1 GCA_013153795.1 Aquificota bacterium
AGTAAGAGTAGTTTTTCCGTGGTCAACGTGTCCTATTGTTCCTACGTTTACGTGCTCTTTTTTCCTTTCAAATTTCTCTCTTGCCATCTTTTTTATTTACCTCCTTATTATTTTCAAATTTTTAACTTGCTGCTTTAGCTCTTTCGCCAGCTATTTCATCAGCAATATTTTTAGGTACTTCTTCATATTTTTGGAATACCATTGAGAAAGTAGCTCTACCTTGAGTTAAAGACCTTAAGTCTGTTGCATAACCAAACATTTCAGCAAGTGGAACTTCAGCTTTAATAGTCATAGTAGTTCCTTTTTTCTCAGAACCAAGAATTTTACCTCTTCTTTTTGAGAGGTCTCCCATTACATCTCCCATATACTCTTCAGGAGTATCAACCTCAACAAGCATAATTGGTTCTAATAAAACAGGGTCTGCTTTCTTTGCAGCTTCTCTAAATGCCATAGAACCTGCGATTTTAAATGCTATTTCAGAAGAGTCAACTTCGTGGAAAGAACCATCAAATAGTGTTGCTTTAACCCCAATAACTGGGTATCCAGCAACAATACCATTTTGCATTGCTTCTTGAATTCCTGCATCAACTGCAGGGATATATTCTTTTGGAATTACTCCACCAACAATTTTATCTACAAACTCATAATCTTTTCCTTCTAAAGGCTCGATTTCAATAATTGCATGACCGTATTGACCTCTACCACCAGACTGTCTAATAAACTTACCTTCACCAACAGCTTTTTTCTTAATAGTTTCTTTATATGCAACCTGAGGCTTACCTACATTAACTTCTATACCATATTCTCTTTTCATCCTATCAACCATAATTTCAAGGTGAAGCTCACCCATTCCATGGATAAGAGTCTGGTTTGTCTCAGGGTCTACAGTAACTTTGAATGTAGGGTCTTCTTTCATGAATTTATTTAAAACTTGAGATAACTTTTCTTGGTCAGATTTTGTTTTTGGTTCTATTGCCATAGCAATAACAGGTTCTGGGAATTCCATAGACTCAAGAACTATTGGTGCATCTGGAGCTGTAAGTGTATCTCCTGTAACAGTATCAAGACCAACAGCAGCTGCAATGTCTCCAGCATAAACTTCTGTAATTTCTTCCCTTTGATTTGCATGCATTCTAAGAATTCTACCAACTCTCACTTTTTTATTTTTATTTGCGATAAGAATAGTATCTCCAGCTTTTACTACTCCAGAGTAAACTCTAAAATATGTAAGCTGTCCTGCGTACGGGTCTGCCATAACCTTAAAGGCTAATGCACAGAATGGTTCATCATCAGATGGTTTTCTTTCTTCTTCTTCACCTGTATTTGGATTAATACCTTTAACAGGTGGCATATCAACAGGTGATGGAAGGAAATCTATAACAGCATCAAGAAGTGGTTGAACACCTTTGTTTTTGAATGCAGAACCACAGAGCATTGGAACAAGTTCTCTTTTTATTGTAGCTTTTCTTAAAGCTTTTTTGAGCTCTTCTACAGAAATTTCTTCTCCTTCGAGGTATTTTTCCATAAGCTCTTCATCTGTCTCAACTATTGCTTCTATCATTTTTTCACGCCATTCTTCAGCTATAGGCTTAACATCTTCTGGTATATTATCTGTAACTTCGTATTTAGCTCCTAATTCATCTCCTTCCCAGATATAAGCTTTCATTTCAAAAAGGTCAACAACCCCTTTAAAATTATCTTCTTTTCCTATTGGAACCTGTATTGGAACAGGTTTAGCTCCGAGTTTTTCTATTATGTCTTCATAAACTTTGAAAAAGTCTGCACCAACCCTGTCCATTTTATTAACGAAAGCAATTCTTGGAACACCAAACTTGTCAGCCCATCTCCAGTTAGCTTCTGACTGAGGTTGAACAGCTTCAACAGATGAAAATACAAATACAATACCGTCAAGAGCTTTCATAGAACGAACAACTTCAACTCCAAAGTCAACGTGCCCTGGAGTATCAATAATATTTAACTGATGTCCTTTCCAGTAAGCAGCTGTTGTAGCAGAAGTAATTGTGATACCTCTTTCTTTTTCTTGTTCCATCCAGTCCATAGTAGCTGCACCTTCGTGCACCTCACCAATCTTATATGTTTTACCTGTATAGAACAAAATTCTTTCCGTTGTTGTTGTTTTTCCTGCGTCAATATGAGCAACAATTCCTATATTTCTTAATTTTTCTATTGGCACTTGCCTTGCCATTTTCTTTTTTCCTCCAAGTTCTTTTGATTAAAGGGAAAAATTTAATTTCTGATTTAAATTTTTCAAATTTTTTATTACCATCTGTAATGTGCGAATGCTTTATTTGCTTCAGCCATTCTATGAGTGTCTTCTTTCTTTTTAACAGCAGCCCCTCTATCGTTATAAGCGTCATAAAGTTCATTTGCTAATTTTTCAACCATTGTATAGTTTCCTTTTCCACTTCTATTTCTAGCTGCTTCAACAAGCCATCTTAAAGCTAAAGAAATTTGTCTTCTTGGTGGAACTTCCATCGGAACTTGATATGTTGAACCACCAACTCTTCTAGGTCTTACTTCTAAAATAGGTTTTATATTTTCAATTGCTTTGTGAAGGGCTGCTAATGGCTCTTCACCAGTTTTTTCAGCTAAAATTTGCATTGCTGTGTAAACTATTTTTTCTGCTTTTGATTTTTTTCCGTCTTTCATTACTTTGTTTATTAATTTGTGTACCAGAACATCTTTATAAATCGGGTCTGGCATAATTTCCCTTGGTTTTACAGGTCCTTTTCTTGGCATTTTCTCTACCTCTTATTTATTGTTTTGGTCTTTTTGTTCCATATTTAGAACGAGACTGTCTTCTATCTTTAACACCAGCAGCGTCTAGAGCTCCCCTTATGATTTTATATCTAACCCCTGGTAAATCCTTAACCCTTCCGCCTCTAACAAGAACAATTGAGTGTTCCTGAAGATTGTGTCCTATTCCTGGAATATAACATGTAACTTCATATCCATTAGAGAGTCTAACCCTTGCAACTTTTCTTAATGCAGAGTTTGGCTTTTTAGGGGTTGTAGTATAAACCCTTACACAAACACCCCTTTTTTGAGGGTTTCCTTCTAAAGCTGGTGCCTTAGATTTTTTCTTTACCTTTTCTCTACCTTTTCTTACTAACTGGTTTATTGTTGGCACACTAATACCTCCTAAAAAATATAAAAACAAACTAAAATTATACTAAATGCAAAATTTGACGTCAAACTTGATACAAATATTATAAATGCCGACTCATATTTGAAAGTATGTATAAAAACAACCGAATATTATATCAATAAATTTGATATAAATCAAATAATGAGAAAGTTGATAAACTGATTAGTATTAAATTAGAAAAAAATCTTAAAATTTCGTGGGCTTTTTGAGATTCTTTGTTTTTAAAGAAAAATAAAGATTTAAAAGGTAATATAAATTTTAAATTTTTTAAAAAATCGTATCTTTTTTATATCTTCCTCTGTTAAAACACCTTTTTCTTCTCTTAATTTAAGTATTTTTTCAGCTGTCTTTTTACCAATATAAGGAACCAATAGTAATTCTTCCTTAGAGGCTGTGTTTATATTAATTTTTAAATCTTCTGGAGAGTATTTTGGCTTTTCTTCATAAAAAGGAAAAAATTTAAAAAGCAAAAAGAAAAAGAAAAAAACAGATAAAACTAACTTTTGTTTTTCCCATAATCTTGGATTAAAGTATTTCTCTACCATGAATTTCCCTTTTTAAATCTAAAAGATTTTCTATCAACTCCATATCTTTATATGATATTCGAACTTCATTATCAGCTTTTTTAAGTAAAAAAGGATATCCCCCTACTGAG
>JAADDV010000066.1 GCA_013153795.1 Aquificota bacterium
AAATAAAAGAGCAGTATAAATCTTCTTATAACGGGATAGTTTTTCAGATTTATAACAAAACTGTGATTTTTGAAGGAGAATTAGCTTTTTCTGTTTGTATGTTAAAATAGCTTAATTCATTAAACTTATAACTAATACGAGGAAAATGAAAATAGATAAAATTCTTGTTGCAACAACAAATGAAGGAAAATTAAAAGAGTTTAGATTCCTTTTAAAAGATTTAGGAGTTGAAGTCCTTTCTTTAGAAGATTTACCAGAAAAATTAAATGTAGAAGAAACAGGAGAAACTTTTTTAGATAACGCCATACAAAAAGCTCGAACATATGCTCTTCATTATAAAATTCCTACAATAGCTGAAGATTCAGGTCTTGAGATAGATGCTCTCGTAGGGTATCCAGGAGTATATTCAGCCAGATTTTATTCCCTAAAAGAATTTGGAGGAGAAGAGCCAGTAGAAACTACTAAAGATGAAGCTAATATAAAAAAAGTTTTAAGATTAATGAAAGATGTTGAAGATAGAAAAGCTAGATTTGTAAGTGTAGTTGTGTTTTATATGCCTAGAGATTTTGGTCTTTGGGCTGAAGGATATTGTTATGGAGAGATAACTCAGGAGCCGAAAGGAGACAAAGGTTTTGGATATGACCCTATTTTTAAACCTGACGGTTTTGACAAAACTATGGCACAGATGGAGCCAGAAGAAAAAAATGCTATTTCCCATAGAGGAAAAGCAGTAAAAAAACTAATAAATCTTTTAAGGAAGGTTTTAAGTTGAAGATAAATAGATTTCCTAAAATGGCCGCTTTACAAAAAGAGAGAGCTTTAAAACTAGGCTATCCAGAGGATTTAGCTGAGGCTATTGGTATAGCTGAAGCTTTAAAATACGCTATTTTTAAAAGAATAGCTCAAACAGGAACCAAATATAAAGATGAAGAGGAAAAAAAATCAAAAGAAACTCAAACATTAGATTGGGAAAAATTTAAAATATTTAAACTAGCTTCTAAAGATGGTTGGCCTTATGTAGCAGGAAGTATAAAAACTCCTGAAGATTATAAAAAAGAAATTTTTCAAAAATGGGGAGAAGAAACAGGAAAAAAAATAGAAGAATGGGCAAAAAATATAATTCAACAAACTCCTGAAGAATATTTAAAAGACGAGCAAAAATTTTTTAAAAAAGTTTGGGTTCCCCATAGAGATGAGGAGATAACATAGTATGTCAGTTTCTCTAAGTAGAGAAAAACTGATAAAAAAAGCAAAAAAAATTGTAATAAAAATAGGTTCTCAACTTTTAGAAAAAAACAATAATATAGATAGAGACTTTATTTCTAGTTTAGCTAAACAGATTTCTTTTTTAAAAAAAGACAGTAAAGATATTTTGATTGTTTCTTCAGGAGCTGTATTAGCAGGTGTAAAAAAGTTAGGTTTAAAAGAAAGGCCTCGAACAATAACAGAGAAACAGGCTGTATCTGCTGTAGGACAGGCTTATTTAATGCAAATATATGACTTTTATTTCTCTAAAGAAAAATTAAATATTGGCCAGGTTTTACTAACAATAGAAGGTCTTAGAGAAAGAAAAAGGTATATTCTGGCAAAAAATACAATAGAAAAACTTTTAGATTTTCATGTTGTCCCTATTATAAATGAAAATGATACAGTAGGGGTAGAAGAAATTGTTTTTGGAGATAATGATTTTCTAGCAGCCCATGTTTCTGTCCTTATAAATGCAGACCTACTGATTATTCTATCTACAGCAGGAGGCCTTTATACAGGAGAGCCAACAGAAAAAAATTCTCAGTTAATAGAAGAAATAAAAGATATAGAAGAAGCTTTAAAATTTGCTCGCTCTTCAAAGTCTAAATTTGGAACAGGAGGAATGAGAAGTAAGCTAGAAGCAGCCAAAATAGCAACTTCTCATTCTATTCCTGTCATAATTGCTCCAAAAAAAGAAAATATTATTTTAAAACTTTTAAATGGAGAAAAAATAGGAAGTTTCATATATCCTGAAAAAAAGAAAAAATCTCAGAAAAAAAGCTGGCTATTAACATTATCAGCTCCAAAAGGAAAAATTATAATAGATGAGGGGGCGGAAAAAGCTTTAAAAGAAGGAAAAAGCTTACTTCCAGCAGGTATAAAAGAAATAGAGGGAATTTTTTCTAAAAAAGATGTTGTAGCTATCGAAAATTTAGAAGGTAGGATAATTGGCAAAGGTATTGCCAATTATTCTTATAAAGAACTAAAGAAAATAAAGGGATTAAAATCTAAAGATGTTGAACATATTTTGGGAAAAAAGTTTACGGAGGTTGTTCATAGAGATAACCTTGTTCTATTTTAAGATAGACCATAAGTTAAGGGGGAGAGAATGTTTTACTTTTCCAAGTTTATAGCTAGCTGGATACTACCACCTGGAGCTTTAATACTATTTCTTTTACTTATAGTATTTTTTTTAAAAAAAGGAAGAGCAAAAAAAGGACTATTTTTGGCACTTAGTATGGCAATTTTTATATATTTAATCTCTATCGAGCCAGTAAAGAATATTCTTTTAAAACCTTTAGAAACAGAGTTTCCTTTTCCTGAAAATATAAAAGAACTTTCTTGCGATGCTATAGTCATTCTTGGTGGTGGTATAGTAAGAGGAAGTCCTGATTCTTTCGGGAAAGCTTCTCCTTCTAATATAACTTTAAAAAGGCTTTTTATGGGATATAGAGTATGGAAAGAAATAAAAAAACCTATAATTGTTTCAGGAGGTTTAGTTTATTATAAAAATGGAGAAACAGAAGCAGATGTAATGAAAAAAACCCTTGTTAGTATAGGTGTTCCATCAAAGATGATTTTTAAAGAAGGAGGAAGCAGGAATACTTATGAAAATGTTCAAGCAATAAGAGAACTTTTAGATGAAAAAGAATATAAGCTTGTTTGTTTAGTTACATCAGCTTATCATATGCCAAGAGCTGTTTATGTTTTCCAGTCTTTCTATATTTCTGTTGAACCTGTTCCAACAGATTATAGAATTGATAAAAAACCTTTAGGATGGTATTCATTTATTCCTAACTATAAGTATTTTTATGAATCTACATTAGCATTGAAAGAATATATAGGAATTTTTTATTACACCTTTAGATATGGAATATAAATAAAAGGGGCTTTTAAGCCCCTTTTTATTATTAAGATTGTTTTGCTTTATAAACTTCTATTAAATCAACAACTGGAGCATCTAATACATAAAGATTTTTATATCCCATTGCTTCTAGATATCCCATTACTCTATTAGCAAACTTTTGTAAATTACAAGCTAAAACAATAGGAGTAGTTTTATCCTGCGGTATTCTACCATCTTCAAATTGCTGAACAAATTCAGTAATAGGAACATAATAAGCACTTGGAACATTTGCCTCTTCAGCATTTTCTCCTTCTACTTTTGCTGGAGGTCTTACATCTAAAAGAATAGCCCCAGCTTCTTCTATTAATTCTCTAGCTTTATGAATATCTACATGTCCTAAGTTTTCTTTTTCTTTGTCCAAGTCTATGCATTCTCTAAGATTTTTTAAAATTTCTATATCTAACATTCAAAACCTCCTTTGTTAGTTATTTCTAACTATTATATCTTAAACTTGTCCTTTGTTTTATCTATTAAAAGAGATATATGTTTTCTACCTGCAAAACCTTCATCAATAGAGTGCCAGTATTCAACTTCTTCTTCATCTTCTCTCCAACATAAATAAATATTTTTTCCATTATATTGAGCTGGAAAATCTATAAGAAATGGGTCTAAACCTTTTACAAAAATACCAAAACTTTCAATTATTTCAATAAG
>JAADDV010000179.1 GCA_013153795.1 Aquificota bacterium
ATTTTCAATCCAAGGATATTTTTTAGTTGTAATAATTCCTAATCCATCATCTAAAGAAGTTTCAACAAAGCCGATTATATAATTAGAAAACTCATAACATTTTTTATACAAATCGTATATTGTTTTTACACCTGCTAAAGCTAATAAAAGGCTAAATATTATTAAAAGAAATAAAATAGATAAAGGGATTGCTATCTTTAAATCTGGTTTCCATATCCAGAAAGCAAAGGCGATAGCTATCCCTATAACAGACGATATTTGACCTGCACCATACCAAAAATTTCTAAAAAATAAATTTATTACCTTCCTCATATACCACATTCTATCACCCCCTTATCTATTTGGTTATCTATAAAAATAACACAAATTACACTTGACATTGTGTAAAAAATGCACGATAATATAATTAACAACAATAAAAAAGAGGTGAGAGAGATGACAAGAGAGAGATTAGCAAAACTGATAGAAAACAAAACAGGAATAGAAAAAGAAATAGTTAAAAAAATATTAGACACACTAGGAGAAGCAATAACAGAAGGACTAAAAGAAGAACTAGAGGAAGCATCAGCACCTAGAGTTTTAATTCCAAATCTAGGCACTTTCATACTAAAACAGGACAAAAGGGCAAAAAGCGGATTTAAGCTAGATTTTAGAGCGTCGGCTGTTATTAGAAAAGACCTGCTAATGAGAGTTTAAAAAAGGGGAAAAAGAAATGCAAATATACACAATCAAAACCACTGATGGATATTTTACAACAACTAACTTTAAAAAGGCAATTGAAATGCTAAAGAAAGATTTAAAAAAACAGAAAAGGAAGCTTTTGCCCTTGCCATCTGGTAAACCTTCCTCCTGACCCCTTTTTCCTTTTTTGGAATT
The DNA here is from genome assembly GCA_013153795.1 of Aquificota bacterium. Classification (GTDB taxonomy): domain Bacteria; phylum Aquificota; class Aquificia; order Aquificales; family Hydrogenothermaceae; genus JAADDV01. The sequence continues at coordinate 877 of JAADDV010000179.1, forward strand.
CTTTTGAGGCTCTTAAGGGGCTTTAAAAGAGTTTCAAAAAACCTTTAAAAAGGAGGAAGCGGAAAATGAACACACTAATAGAAAGAAAAATAGAAAGAAAAAACGGAAATGGATTAACTACTAAAGAGATTGTAGCACAGCTAAGACTTCTGTTTCCACACTTAAAAAATGTTGCTGATGTTGAATTAATGAAAGCGGTTGCAGTAGCTAAACATCTAGGATTAAACCCATTAAAAAAAGAAGTTCACTTCGTTCCTTTTAATGGAAGCGTTCAATTAATAGTTGGATATACGGAATACATAAAAAGGGCTGAACGCTCAGGTAAACTAGATGGTTGGCTCGTAAAAACAGGAAAAGACGAATTCGGAAGATACGCAGAGGTAATAATTTGGAGAAAAGATTGGAGTAAAGAATTTTCATGGAAAGTTTACGAACAGGAAGTTAGACAAAATAGCCCCACTTGGAAAAAAATGCCTTTATTCATGTTAAGAAAGGTAGCAATAGCACAAGCTTTTAGACTTGCTTTCCCAGAAGAAACAGCAGAACTGCCATATGAAGAAACAGAAATGGGAATAATAACATCATCTACAAAGCCAACATTTACAACAAACACACAACCACATCACGAAGAGGAGTTTGAAGAAACTACACCAGAGGAAATATTTAAAGAAGAAAAAAATAACACTAACGGAAATGGAAACGGAAAAGCAACACAAGCACAAATTGGATATATACATAAGCTTCTAAAAGAAAAGAAAATACCAGAAGGTTTTTATAGAGAATTTTTAAAAGAGCATTACGGAGTTGAAAGCAGTAAGGATTTAACAAAACAACAAGCAAGCGAACTTATAGAGGAACTGAAAAAAATGCCTATCCCCTCTGATTAACTCTCTCACCTCTCCCTTGCCTTTTTTCTTTTTTTATCAAGAAATAAAGGAGGTAAAAAAATGGGAATATTAAATCATTTAGAAGCAAAGGAATTAAACAAAAGAATTAAAGAGGAAGAACTAAAACTATTGGATATGAAAGTTGCTTTATTAAAATTGGAAGAAGATAAAAAAGCAATAGAATTAGAAAAAGAAAGAGTAAAAGCAGAAGCACTCCAGCTGATAGCACAGAATAAAGCACTAAAAAACGAAACACAAAGAAAAGCGGCTTTAATGGATATGCTCAATAACAATAGATGGTATCAGGATTTAGAAAAGGAAGAGAAAAACATAGAAAGTAAAATCTCTAAAACAATCTATAAAATCAAAAGACAACAAATAGAAATAGATTTCTTAAAAAGAGAATTAGATATACTCCTTTCCTCTTCTTAATTTTCTTCTTTTAGGGGTTATATATGTGGAAAACTAAAGACAATTTAAATCAAGAATTTCTTTTTGAGGAAAATATTATTAATCTAATTAGTAAAAACATAGTTGAGGGGAGTTATGCAAAAGGCTATTGCTTACCTAAGAGTATCAACAACAAATCAAGCAGAAAAGGAAATATCAATACCATCTCAAAAAAAGAAAGCTCTAGAATTTGCAAAATCAAAAAATTTAGAAATTCTAAAAATATTCATAGATGAAGGTATATCTGGAGCAACCGACAAAAGACCTGAATTTCAAAAAGCAATAGAATTTGCCATCAAAAATAAAATCAATTATTTCTTAGTCTATGATACATCTAGATTTACAAGGAATAGAGTTGATGCGGCAGTCTATAAAAGGAAATTAAGAAAGGCAGGAGTTGAGGTCGTATATTTTGGTATTCCGATACAGACAGAAGGATTAGCAGGAACTTTAGCGGAAGGAATATTTGAACTTTTAGATGAATATTACTCTAAAACGATAGCTGAACATACCAAAAGAGGATTAAAAGAATATGTGAGGCAAGGGTTTTGGTTTAAAAATAGACTATTAGTCGGATATAAATGTAAATATATCAATGGAAAATGCAAAATAGAAAAAGATGAGGAAACAGCTCCCTTGTATTTTAAAATACTGGAGCTATTTAAAACAGGGAAAGGTGCAACAGAAATAGCCAAAATTTTGGGCAAAGGTTGGAACAAAAAAAAGATTTTAAGAATTCTAAAAGCTAAAATTTATAAAGGCATACTAGAGTTTGCAGGAGAGGATTTCTATTTTGAAGAATTAAGATATATATCCGATGAAGAATGGCAAAAAATACAAGATGAACTGGAAAGAAGAAGGAAGTTAGAAAAAGGTAGAATTAAATCAGATTTATATTTTATAGGTTTACTTAGATGCGGAAAATGTAATGCCGCAATGACAATAAGAAGAGGAAAGGGATACGCATATTACACCTGCTACAATCGTATAGAAAATAAAAGTTGTAATCAGGAAAGTTTAAGAGCAGATAAAGTTGATGAATTTCTTTTAAACGAAATATTTAACAAAGTATTCAATGAAAAAACATTACAACAAATAAAAGAAAACATAGAAACAGATTTAAATAAACATCTTCAGGAAAGAAAAGAGAAAGAAAAACTTTTAAAAACAAGACTATCAGCGATAAATAGGAAAATAGACAACATAATAGACGCCATAGCAGAGGGAACTATAAAAGGTGAAATAGTAAAAAACAAATTGGAAACATTACAAGAGGAAAAAGAAGAATTAGAGAAGGAGCTAAAGGCAATAGAAGGCATTATAGAAATAGAAGTAATAGTTGATATTGAAGATATAAAGGAAATGCTAGAAATATTCAAAACGAATGTAAAGAAAACAAGGGAATTATTAGCTATTTTAATAGACTACATATCTTATGATAATAAAACATTTGAAATATTCTATAAGAAGGATGTATTTAAGTTATTAGCTAGAGATGGGAAAGGGAGGGCGACGGGACTTGAACCCGCGACCCCAAGGGCCACAACCTTGTGCTCTACCGACTGAGCTACGCCCTCCATGTAAAAGAGCAA
>JAADDV010000081.1 GCA_013153795.1 Aquificota bacterium
AAATGCTAAAATTTACTACTCATAGAAATTTCTTAACATTTAAAGATAAAAATCAACATTTATTAAGATAGCAATAAATCGTAAGATAAATATTCATTTAATACTTAACTTTCCACGAAAAGATTTATAATTAATAAATGATAGAGAAGAAGCAAGGGGCTTAGTTTGGATTATAGAAGCTGGGCAGAAATTGATTTGAATAGATTAGAAAAGAATATAGAAAATATTTATTCTTTTGTAAAAAAAGATATTTTTGCTGTAGTAAAAGCTGATGCTTATGGTCATGGAGCTGTAAATGTTTCAAAACATTTAGATAATATTCCTTTTGTAAAAAAACTTTGCGTTGCTACAGCAGAAGAAGGAAAAGAGTTAAGAGAAGCAGGAATAAAAAAAGATATTCTTGTTTTAGGAGGAATTTTACCGGAAGAAATAAATATTTTTAAAAATTATAATTTAAAACCAGTTATTTCAGATTTTAAACAGCTAGCTTTAGTAAAGGAACTATCCTGTAAAGGAATTCATATAAAGTTTGATACAGGAATGCATCGTTTAGGATTTTACAAGGATGCTTTAGAAAAAATTTATAAGATAATTAAACAATATTCTTTATATGTGGAAGGAATTATGTCTCATTTTCCTTCTGCAGATATGGATAAATTTTTAACTCAAAAGCAAATAGCTGAATTTTATTCTATATATAGATTTTTTTTAAATAAAGGTTTTAAAATTCCTTTTGTTCATATTCAAAATAGCGCAGGACTTGTATATGATTGTCCTTTCTGTAATGCAGTTAGAGTTGGATTAGCTGTTTATGGAGAAAAACCCTTAGAAAATTTTCCAATTCCTCTTCTAACTGTTATGTCTGTAAAAGCGAAATTAATATCTAGAAAAAAATTAAAAAAAGGAGAATCAGTTTCATATTGTGGAACATATACAGCTTCAAGAGATATGGAAATTGGAATTGTTTCTTTTGGTTATGCAGATGGGCTTCCTAGAAATTTATCTAATAAAGGTTATTTTCTTATAAATGGAAAAAAAGCTCCCATTATTGGAAATATAACAATGGATATGACTATTGTAGATATAACAAATATAGATGTAAAAGAAGGAGACCCTGTTTTAATTGTTGGAAAAAATGGATATAGAGAAATAAAATTTTCAGATGTAGCAAAAATGTGTGATACTATTCCTTATGAAATAATGTGTCGTATTTCTAAAAGAGTTAAAAGATTTATCAAATATAATAAGAATAAGAGTATGCAGATAATAGGTAAGAAGACATGAAAAATCTAGTTGTGTTTTTCTGTCTTTCTATATTTTTTATTGCTTTTTCTGAAGAGGAAAAATATTCAAAAGGAGAGCAATTATTTCATAAATATAACTGTAGTTCGTGTCACGCTCCAGATAGAAGGGTTGTTGGTCCTTCTTTTTTAGAAATCTCTAAAAGATATGGAACAAGTAAAAAAGCTATAGAAAAAGTAGCTAAACTTATAATAAAACCTAATCCTGCTAACTGGCCAGGAATGGCTTATATGCCTCCTTTTGATATTCCATGGGAAGATGCAATTGAGCTGGCAAAGTATGTCTTAATAGATTCGGTTAAAAACTTAAAGAAAAACCAAAAAAAAGAAAATATATATGATGAATATATTGATTTAGACAGCCAGTTTCATTGAAGATATTTTTTATATTTTTCCTTATGTTTTTCTGCGTTAGCTTCTTGATTTTTCTTTACAAAGAAAAACGTTGCAGCTACAAGGAGTATAACTCCAGCAATAATAATAAAACCTTCAATAATACCATTTGCATTACAAAAAACACCAAAAGCTGAATAAGGATCACACTGCTCTACTGTTTTTTGAAGTGGATTTTCTGGTGTCGTTTCCACTTGAAATATCATATGTTTCCTCCACAAATTTTTCTTTTCCTTTAGTTCTTATGTTTTAATCTTTTGTATATACTTGATTACTTAAATTAAAAAGACTTTTTCAATTTAATACCTAATAAAATTTTATCAAATTTTTAATATGCTAAAAGTTTTTAAGTTTTTCTATTAGAGTTTTGAAAAAATAATAATGTTCTTTTAAATAAGATATTTTAGAAAATAGAAAAATAAAGAAAAATAAAGAGAGGCTTAGGCCTCTCTTTATTTTAAAACATACCTGGAGGCTTTCCTTTAGATGTTACAAGTCTTTCAACAGGTTCACCACCTAAAATATGCTTTTCTATAATTTCAGGAACATCTTCAGGTTTGACATTTCCATACCATACAGCATCAGGATAAACAACAACTGTAGGACCAACCATACAAGGACCCATACAACCTGTTGGAGTTACAGCCATTTTATCAAATAAATTTTTCATCATAAGCTCTTCTTGAAATTTTTGGAAGACTTGCTCTGAACCATTTGCTCCACAAGAAGGCATACCTGGTGGTTTTCTTTGTAGACAAACAAAAACATGCTTAAACTCTGAAGCCATTTCTTACCTCCATTTAAAAATTTGCAGATAATTGTAAACGTCTAAAAAAATATTTAAAAATGATTTAGGTTATATTTATATGTTGATGTAAATCAACGAAAGAAGGTGAAGTTGAAATAATATGATTAAATTTAGATAAAATTTTTATAAGGAGTAATAAATGAGAAAGTTATCTATAATATTTTCAATATTATTAACAATCTTTTCTTTTTCTTTTAGTTATCAGTTTTATGGATTTCCTTATTTTCTAAAAATAGAGGATTTTGAGCTTACAAATCAAGATGGAAAAAAAGTAAGACTTTCTGATTTTAAAGACAAATATCTTATGATTTTCTTTGGATATACATATTGTCCAGATGTATGTCCTACAACTATGCTTAGAATAAAAGAAACTCTAGATGAACTAGGAGATTATAAAGATAAAGTAAAAGTGCTTTTTATTTCTGTTGACCCAGAAAGAGATACTCCTGAATCGATAAAAAAATTTATTTCTTTTTATGATAAATCAGGAAAATATATTGAAGGTTTAACAGGAACAAAGGAAGAGATTGATAAAGTAGCCAAACAATTTAAGGCTTATTATAAAAAAGTCCCTATAGAAAACAAAGAAGTAGGATATTTAGTAGACCATACAGCTTATATATATCTTGTAGACCCAAAAGGAGTTTTACGTTTAATATACAGACCTTCAAATGATGACCCTAAAAAAATAGCTGAAGATATTAAAAGAGTTATTGATATGTTTAGTAGACATTAAGAGGATTTTTTAATTTCTTTTATAGAAAAAGTTATTGTTTCTCCATGACTACAACAACTTTTCATACTTATTTGCATGTTATTTACAATTTCATTATAAGCTTCTATAAAAGTCATTACTTTTCCACCAAAACCTTTTTTAAATTTTTCTGCATCTTCTTTAGAAGCAAAAGGGATAACACTAGGACTACAACAAGGAATAGCACTACTTCCAACAACATAAAAAGCATTCAAAGCACTAATTGGATTTTCTGTAATAAAATCATATGTTAAAGCAGAAACTTCTTTATCTTCAAGTTTTTTGTGCATCATAAGGCCACAGTGTTCACAGCAGGTTTCTATAATTTCATCTTCTACTGTTATCTTATAAGGATGAGCCCTTGTTATAGGTTTTTCACAAATAGGACAGTTTGGAACTTTTACAACTTCCTTTTCTTTACCTGTATTTAAAAGAATTGAACCATGTTTTCTTTTAATAGCTCCTTCTTTTTCTAGCTCCTTTATCTCTCTATAAATAGTCATCTCTGAAACATTAAAAATATTACTAAGCTCCTTTACAGTTATTTCCTTTTTATTTTTTAAAATCTCAAGGATTTTGTCCCTCCTTTTCATCTTCAAACTCCTTACAAAGTTCCTTTTGTTGAAGGAGTATCCTGTCTTCTAGGGTCAATAGAAATAGCTTCTTTTAAAGCTACAGCTAAAGCTTTTGTTAAAGCTTCAGCTATGTGATGAAGATTTCTACCGGAAAGAGCTTTTAAGTGCATTGTTATTCCTGAAGATAAAGTAAATCCTTTAAAAAATTCTTCCATAAGTTCAAAATCAAATTCTGTAATTTTTCCTCTATATCCAAGGTCATCATAAAAAAGAAGAGGTCTTCCTGATAAATCTATAGAGCACATTGCTAAAGCTTCATCCATTGGAATAATAGCATATCCAAATCTTTTTATTCCTTTTTTATCTCCTAAGGCTTCTTTAACGGCCATTCCTAAAACAATTCCTACATCCTCAACAGTATGATGATGACTTACATGAACATCTCCAGATGCTAAAACTTCTAAATCAATTAAAGAATGTTTAGAAAATGTCTCTAACATATGAGTTAAAAAACCTACTGGTGTATCTACAGAATATTTTCCCGTCCCATCAAGATTTACAGTTATTTCTATCTGAGTTTCCCTTGTTTCTCTTTTTACAGTAGCTTTTCTCATTTTACTTCTCCTGTAATTCTAATAATCTTGAACCTCTCATATCCTGACCTTTTACAGGAAGAATTTCACAAACTTCAGCCAAACGAGAAGCTATAGAGCTTCCCATTCTTTCTTCTAAGCTTTCCTCAAATTCACTTTTTCCTTTAAGTTTTATATTTGATGTAATTATCATAGGTTTTAAATCATTATATCTGTTTATTATTATGTAGTGCAGTATATCTTTTGCCCAATCTGACAATCTTTCAGAACCTAAATCATCAAGGACAAGAATAGGAGTATTTATAACTTCTTCTAAAATTTCTCGGGAAGATTCTACCCCATCAAAAGAAGCTCTTAGTTTAAAAAGTAAAGAATTTGTATCATAAAAAAGTCCTGCTATATTTTTCTTTAAAAAAAGCTCTTTTAATAAAGCTACAGCTAGATGGGTTTTTCCAACTCCCGGGTTTCCAACAAGAAAAAAACCTTTTCCCTTTTTATATTCTTCAAGATTTACATAATCTTTTAATCTTTTTATAATAAGATGATGTTTGTATTTTTTATTAGGTAGAAAGTTTTTGAAATCCTTATCCTGATATTTTTTAGGAATATTCATTCTTTTATATATAGAGTCTGTTAAGTTTTTATACTGACAGGAGCATTTTTTCACTCCGTTCTTTAAAGAAATCCAGCCTAAACCTTTACAATAAGGACATGTATTTTCAGTCTTCAAAAACAAACAACCTCTTTAATAAAATAAAAACTTTTCAATAAAAAATATAACATTATTTTTTTTATTTACCATTAAGCTTTCATATGTCTTTTTGAGGTTTATTCTGTAAACCATGCTTTTTTATTCTTTCGACTGCCTGTTGAGAAAGATATTCTTTTCCAAATTTTTTGAGATTTTCATATTCAGTGCTAAAGATTTCAAAATGTTTCTCTTCATCTATAATAATATTTTCAAAAATCTGCTTCGTCCCAATATCCCGATGATTAAAAGATTGTAATTATAGCTTCTTCTTCACTTTTCATAGCTATTTCTAGCATTTTTTCTGGCTCACGTATATGTTTTATTTCGGAAGCCGGCTTCATTTCTATTTCTCCATCTAAAAACAATATTCTTTCAGCAAATTTTTCTGTATGTAACATCTCATCAATAGCAATCTTTTTAAAAACAGAAGCTAGCAAATCATATCCAAGGTCATCCAAAACAAAATGAAAATACATATATTGATGTATAGCTGTAAGCTCTTCTGAAACAGCTTTATTTAAAAGCTCTATAGATTTTTCTTTATTCATCTTTATTACCTCAATAATTATTAGTAATAGTTATTATTAAACTTAATGAATACTGATTACTATGTCAACAATATTTAGCTATAGTTTTTTCTAAAAAGAAGATGAGAAAAATCAGTATTTTATCTTCTTAAAGCCTCTATAGGTTTTATACTTGAAGCTTTAAAGGCAGGATAAACGCCGGCTAAAAAACCTGTAGTGATAGATACAAACAAAGCAAATAAAAAGAAGTTTTCAGGATAAACTTTTGGTAAATCTGAAATATGATAGATTAAAGTAAGAAGTCCTAAACCTAAAAAAAGTCCTACAAAACCTCCTACAATAGAAACAAATCCAGACTCAAACATAAACTGAAAAAGAATATCCCTTTTTTTTGCTCCTACAGCTCTTCTAATTCCTATTTCTGTTATTCTTTCGTTTACTATTAAAATCATCACAGAGAGGATACCTATTCCTCCTATTGCAAAGGAAACAGCAGCTGAGACAAGTCCAAGGATTGTAAATATTCTTATTGCCTGAGACTGCATTCTTAAAAGGTCATCAGGGGTTAAAACTGTAAAATCATCTTTGTCTGTAGATTTAAGTTTATGTAGTTTTCTAAGTAGATTTCTTATCTCTCTTTTAACAAGAGGTATATGCTCTTTTTTATCAACTTGAATGAATATCGTATTTATATAGTCTACATTTGCCAGTCTTCTCATTGCTGTTTTTAAAGGAGTATATATAAGTAAATCCTGGTCTGTCCCTGATATATCTGTTCCTTTTTCTTCCATAACCCCTATAACTTTTACAGGCACTCTAAAAACAAGAATAAACTTACCAATAGGATTTTCTCCTTTAAAAAGCTTCTCTGGCACTTTTGCCCCTAAAACAGCTACTTTTTCTGCTTTTTTTGCTTCCTCTTGTGTAAAGAATCTTCCTTCTTTTACATTTATGCTTCTAACCTCTGGATAATCTGTTGTTGTTCCTATTATGGTTGTTTTTATTGTTGTTCCTTTTCTTCTTACTGGATAGGTTATTGTAAAAGAAGGTAAGACTTTTTTAACGTAAGGAATTTGCTGTTTTATAAGAATTGCATCTCTTATTTTCAGTGTTGTTGCTGATGAAATTGTCCTTTGTCTTTTTCTAAAAACCCTTACAAGTCCTGATTTTACAATAATAATATTTTTCCCGAGTTTTTCTGCTTCTAAACGGCTTTTTTCTTTCATAGAGAAAGAAATTGAAACCATCACAATAAGGGCAAATGTTCCAAAAGCAACACCTAGGATAGAAAGAATAGACCTTATTTTATGCTCTTTCATTATTCTGAATATTACTTTCAGATTTTCTTTTATAACTCTTTTCATACTAGCTCCGTATAGCCTCTATTGGATTGAGTCTTGAAGCTTTAAGGGCAGGACTCAAAGCTGAAAGAACTCCTACAACAGTAGACACAAGTAAAGCAATAAGAAAAGCTTTATAAGAAAAGTAGACAGGAAAATCTCCTACTTTTGTAAGAAGTTTAGACCCTAAAATGCCAAATCCAAAACCTAAGAAAGCTCCTATAGTCGTTATGATTATAGCTTCATAAAGAAAATGAAGAAGAATATCTTTTTTCTTAGCTCCTAAGGCTCTTCTGATACCTATTTCCTGTTTTCTCTCACTAACAGATAGTAAAAAGAGATTTGTTAGAACAAAACCTCCCACAATAAGGGATATTGCCGAAGAAAGCCCAAGAAATAAAACTAAGCTTCCAGTTAAGGTTACAAGAAAGTTTATTATTTCTTTTGGAGAAAGGATAAAAAAGTCATCAGGCTCATCATCTTTTAGTCTATGTCTTTCTCTTAAGAATTTTCTTATCTCTTCTACAACAGCATTTACATCTGTTCCTCTATAAAATTTTATTCTTATAGCGTTTATATACACAGGGTCATGGTTGATTTTATACATTACTGTTGTATATGGAAGTAAAACTCTATTATCTAAATTTCTTCCTGTTGGAGTTGTTCCTCTTTCTTCCAGAACTCCTAGAACTTTACAAGGTATTTGGTTTATAAAAATAACCTTTCCTACTGGGTCTTCTTTTTCAAAAAGCTCTCTTTTTACATATACCCCGATTACACATACATATTTTTTCTTTTTAACCTCTTCTTCAGTAAAAAATCTTCCTTCCTGAAGATACCAAGACCAAGCTTCCTCAAAATCTGTTGATACTCCATAACCTTTTGTTTTTGTGGAATTTTTCTTATATCTAACTGTCATATCATCTATATAAAGGACAGGCATGATTATTTTTATCTCAGGAAAAGCTTGTTTTAAAGCTTTCAAGTCATCTATTGTAAGGGTTTTTATTCTAACTCTTACACCTTTATTCTCTTCTTTTCCTCCAAAAATAATAATACTTTCAGGACCAAAAGCATCTATTATTTTATAGGCTCTGTGAAAAGCTCCTTCTACAGATGCAACAATAATAGAAAGAGAAGCAATTCCAAAAGATATTCCAAGAACAGAAAAAAATGTTCGTAGTTTATAAGCTTTTACTGCGAGAAATGCTTCTTTAAAGATTTTTAGGAGTTTTCTCATTTATTTTTAAATTTTATTGTGGTTATTGCCCATTGTTTTTCTTTTGAATCTATTTTGTTAAATTTCCAGCTTAATATATACTCTTTTACTTTTTTGTCTATCTCTGGATTTCCTGTAGTTTCTAATAACTGAACACTGGAAACAGTCCCGTCAGGATTTATCCACAGTTTTACTTTTATAGAAGGAGGAGGAATAGATGCTCTAACAGTTGGAGGAGAAGGTTTATAAACTATTTTTCTACTTTTTGCAGTTCCTTTTACAGATGTATCAAGTTTTGAAAATTCAGTGCCAAAAGACGGATTAAACTTTCCTGGAGATACTGCTTTAAACTCTTTTATAACTACATTTTCAGAAGGGACGTCAACAAAGTCTCCTTCTGCTAATTCTTCTTCTGGAAGGTTTATTTTTTCTTCATCTAACTCAACTTTTTCTGGAAGGGGTGGTGTAAATGCCGGAATAGCAGGTTTTTTTTCTACTTTCTCCCCTGTTGCTTTTTTGGGTTTAGATATATTTGTTTTATTTTTTTGCTTTATTTCTTGAGATTTTTGATTTTTTTTGACTTTTCTTTTTTCTTTTATAGTTTTTTTAACTTGCTTCTTTTTTTTTCTTTTAATATTTTTTTGAGCAGGTTTAGGTTTTTCAGGTATATATGTTATTTTTATTTTTTTAGGTTTAATTTCTTGTTTAAAATTAGATATATAATATTGGAAGGATGCCAGTATTAGCAGGTTTATAAAGAAACCTATTATCAGTGCTATAATGAATACAGATTTGCTAAAACCAAAAGATTTTTCAGAGTATATATTTTCCATAAACATATTTTATGTAAAGGTTTCTTATTAAGCAACCTAAGGGGAAAGAATGGAGAGTTTTCAAACACTATCTATTATAGGTTCGGGTAGTTGGGGAACAGCTTTAGCTCAAGCATTTTCAAAAAATTTTAAAGAAGTATATCTATGGGGAAGAGATAAAGAAGTTATAGACAGCTTAAATAAAAATCATGAAAATCCTAAATATCTCACAGGAATAAAATTAAGTAAAAATATAAAAGGTCTTACAGATATAAATGAAGCTTTTGAAAAAGGAGATATCATTATAATAGCTGTCCCTACTCAGAGAATAAGAGAAACTTTAAAAAATGTATATATATCTTTAGAAAAACCTGTTATTTCTGCTTCTAAAGGTATTGAGATATCGACATTAAAACTAATATCACAGATAATAGAAGAAATACTAAAAATAAAAAAGGAAAACATTTTTGTTCTTTCTGGACCTTCTTTTGCAAAAGAGGTAGCACTAGGACTTCCAACAGCTGTAACCCTTGCAGGAGAAGAAAAAAAAGCAGAAAAACTTCAAAATGTTTTAAACACTCCTTCTTTTAGACTTTATATATCAGAAGATGTAACAGGAGTTCAGATAGGAGGAGCTGTGAAAAACATAATAGCAATAGCGACAGGAGCAAGTGATGGTTTAGGACTTGGGGATAATGCAAGGGCAGGTCTTATAACCAGAGGTCTTTATGAAATGACAAAAATAGCAAAAATATTTGGGGGAAAACCTGAAACATTATATGGCTTATCAGGACTAGGAGACCTTGTTTTAACAGCTACAGGAAACTTATCAAGAAACAGGACTTTTGGATATTTGTTAGGAAAAGGACTTTCTATAGAAAAAGCTTTTAAAAAAGTAGGGCAGGTTGTGGAAGGAGCAAAAACGGTAAAAGCTATAAAACAACTTGCTGAAAAACACAATGTGGAGCTTCCTATTTCTGAAGTTGTTTATCAAGTTATATATGAAAATTTATCCCCTAAAGAAGCTGTAAAAATACTCATGAACAGACAACCAAAAAAGGAGCAGTTTGGTGAGTAAAATATTCAAAGAGTCTTTATTTTTTATAAAAAGCTTTTTATTTATACTGGCTTTATTCCTTCCAATATACTTGATTTCTCCCTCTGAAAAGAATATAGAAAAAGATGTTATAAAAAAGGTTAATCCTGACCAGTTTAAAGTTGAAATAGGAAAAGAAGGAGGCACTCTCCACAGAGCTTTAGCAGGAGATGCAAAAACTTTTAATCCTGTTATGGCTCAGGAAACAACATCTACAGCTGTTATTGGTGTCCTTTTTAACGGACTTACTAAAATAAATGTGAAAACTCTTCTTCCTGAGCCAGACCTTGCAGAGAGTTGGGAAAGAGATGAAACAGGGACTAGATGGATTTTTCATCTTAGAAAAAATGCGAAATGGTTTGATGGAAAACCAGTTACAGCTGATGATGTAGTTTTTACATATAACCAGATTTATTACAATCCAGACATACCTTCTTCAGCAAAAGATATTCTTACTGTAGAAGGAAAGAAATTTATAGTAAAAAAAATTGATAAGCACACTGTAGAATTTAAAATACCAAAACCTTTTGCCCCTTTCTTGCAAGCAGTAGGACAGCCAATTCTTCCTAAACATGTTCTTGAAGAAGCAGTAAAAAACAAAACATTTACTTCTACATGGGGAATAAATACCCCTCCTGAAAAACTGATAGGAACAGGACCTTATAAGCTAAAAGAGTATGTAATTGGACAGTATGCCTTGTATGAAAGGAACCCTTATTACTGGGAAAAAGACCCTAAAGGACAAAAACTTCCATACATAACAAAAATTAAAGCCCAGATTATAGGTGACCCTGATGTTCGCCTTATAAAGTTTATTACAGGAGAAACTGATTACTACGGCGTTAGAGCTTCTGATTTACCAGAACTTGTTCCAAAAGCAAAAGAGAAAGATTTTACTATTTATAATCTTGGAGCTACTCCTTCAATCCTTTTTGTAGTTTTTAACCAAAATCCAAAAGCTCCTATACCTAAACACAAACTAAAATGGTTTCAAAACACAAAATTTAGACAGGCTATATCTCATGCTGTTGATAGAAAAGGGATTATAAATATAGCTTATAATGGCCTTGCTTATCCAATATATACAGCTGTAACTCCTGCAAATAGAAGACTTTTTGATGAAGATTACTACCCTAAATATCCATATAATCTAAAAAAAGCAAAAGAAATACTTTTATCTATCGGATTTAAAGAAGGAAAAGATGGCTTTTTATACGACGAAGAAGGGCATAAACTTGAGTTTACTCTTATAACAAACTCAGGAAATAAAGAAAGGGAGACGATAGGAAACATCTTAAAAGATGATTTAAGAAAAATAGGAATAGAGGTTAACTTTCAGGCTATAGATTTTAATAACCTTGTAACAAGGCTCATGTCAAACTACGACTGGGAAGCCGTTATTATTGGACTTACAGGAAGTATAGACCCTTATTTTGGTCAAAATGTTTGGCTTTCTTCAGGACATCTTCATATGTGGAACCCAAATCAAGAAAAACCAGCTACAGAGTGGGAAGCAAAAGTAGATGAGCTTTTTCAAAAGGCAGCAGTAGAATTAGACCCAAAAAAGAGAGATAGGCTTTATAAAGAGGCTTTCAGAATAATAGGAGAGCAGCAACCTATGGTATTTATAGTAGCTCCAGAAGAGCTTTTAGCTGTAAAAAATAAACTAAAAAATGTTTTTCCAACAGTTTGGGGATGGTATAAAGAGGAATATGTTTATATAAAAAATTAGTTTTAAGGAGGAAAAATGAGGTTTATAAAAACTCTTTTTTCAACAGTGTTGTTGTTTTTTCTCGTATTTCCGGTAAAAGCCCTAGAGTTTGAAGTAAACCCTCTTTATCTAAATGAAGGGCTTACTTCAAATCAGGTTATAAACATAAGAATATATGCAACAAGAGCAGAAAATCTTGTTTTAGATGCTTACTCTGCTTTAAGTAGAAAAACTGTTTATTACGGTGAAACAACTAGTTATTTAAATGGAGCTTTATTCTTTTTAAATGAGGCAAAACAGTATTCTCCTACATACCTTGTTAAAAGACAGATAGAGGCTATTCAAAAAAGAATAAAATTTTTTCCAGGAGAAGACTATACAGATGATTTAAAAAACCTGTATATCTATATAGAAGAGATTTCAGGAAATATAGATAACTATGGAGAGGTAAAATCTCTTTTAATAAGAATTATAGAAAATGCAAAAATGAGAAAAAATGCTTATGTTTCTGAAAAACTAGAAATTTTAGATAGTAAAATAAAAGTAAAGCTAATAGATTCACCAATAAATGAAGCTCAAAATCTTATAAGTATAGCTTTAGACCATTTAAAAGCAGGAAAATATACAAAATCAAAAAAAGCTCTTGAGCTTGCTTTAAATCCTTTAATATCTCTTTCTTCGAAAGAAAATCTCTTTGTTGCTTTAGCAAGAGAATATATATATAAAGCTTATCTTACATATGATTATGACCAGATTATTTCCTTAAAATATGTAGATTCAGCTCTTATCGCAATAAACAAAGCTTACTATGTTTCATCAGAAGAAAATAAATATACGATAAGAAGAGTAAGAGAAAAAATCAGAGCTTTGCCGGGAATATTTGATAATAAAGAAGAAGCTCAAAAGCTCTTTGCTGATATAATAGGTTTACTTCAAAGTATATAGGAGGTTTAAAAATGAAAAAAATTATTATTTCTATAATAGCAATTTTTTCTATCCTTTCTTCAAAAAGTTTTGCTTTAGATGGAGAGATTATTTTTAAAGATGCTTTATATGGAGCAGCTGTAGGAGGACTTGCAGGAGGAGCTTTATATTTAGCTGATAGTGATAATTTTGGAACAAAAGTAGGAATTGGAATTTTTATAGGTCTTGTAGCAGGAGCAGCTATAGGAGTTTATGAATCTCAAGCTGCTTTAGTCCAGTTAGATAGTAAAGAAATTAAATTAGCTCTTCCTCAAATCGAAATAGAAAAAAATCAGCTAAATACAATAACAAAAGTTTATCTGTTTGAGGCAAAATTCTAATGTTTTCTGAAGAGCTTAGACAAAAGCTTTCAAATCCTCCAAGAAAAAGTGTAAATATTGTAGTTAAGGTAGACCCTAAAAAGCTTAATTTTATCTCTATGGTTGTTGATGGACATGGTCGTATTGCTCTTCCAAGGACAAGAAGTGGAAAACAGGGAATACTTGATTTTTTAACGTCTCCAGATTGTGTTGAAGAGCTTTTTCTTATACTTGAAGATATCAAGAAAAATTATGACCCTTCCCTTGAGATAGTTGGTGAACTTGGAGATAACTGGTTAGAAGCAGTGACATAAAACATTGAAAATAAAATAAAAACTTTATAGTTTTAATCTCAAATATAAAAGAGAGAATTATCATGCCTAAAGTAGTTGAAAAACCTCTAGAAGAGCTTCTACATAAGGTCTCTTATCTTTCAGAAGAAGACCAGAAAAAAATAAAAGATGCAGCAGAATACATAATAAAGAAACATGAAGGTCAGTATAGAAAATCTGGTGAGCCTTACTATATACATCCAATAGAAGCTGCAAAAATCCTCGCCGATTTAAAACTTGACAGGACAACGATTGTTTCAGGACTTTTACATGATGTTGTAGAAGATACAGATACAACGCTGGAAGAAATATCAGAAAAATTTGGTGATGACGTTGCTCTTATTGTAGATGGTGTCACAAAAATAAGTAAGTATAAGTTTAACAGCAAAGAAGAAGCAGAAGCAGAAAACTTTCGTAAAATGCTTGTTTCTATGGCAAAAGATATAAGAGTTATTCTTGTTAAACTTGCAGATAGACTTCACAACGTCAGAACTCTCCAGTATCTACCAGAACATAAACAAAAAAGAATAGCAAAAGAAACCCTTGACATATATGCCCCTTTAGCAGCTAGACTGGGATTATGGAAAATTAAAAGTGAATTAGAAGATACATCTTTTAGATTTTACAATCCTGAAGAGTTTAAAAGAATAACAACATACGTAGCCCAGTCAAAAGCAACCCAGGAAAGATTTTTAAAAGAAGAAGTTGTCCCCAAAATAGAAGAAGCTTTAAAAAAACATGGGATAAAAGCCCAAATACAATATAGAACAAAACATATCTATAGTATTTATGAAAAGACAATAAGAAAAAAAATAAGTCTTAGTGATGTTTATGATATATACGGCATACGTATTCTAGTAGAAGATGTAAAGGACTGTTATCTTACCCTTGGGATAATCCATTCCTTATGGCCACCAGTCCCAGGACGTTTTAAAGACTATATATCTCTTCCAAAATCAAATATGTATCAGGCTCTTCATACAACAGTAATAACAGAAAAAGGGAAGTTTGTTGAAATTCAGATAAAAACATATGATATGCACAAAGTAGCAGAAGAAGGTATTGCTGCCCACTGGCGGTATAAAGGTGGAAAGTATCTTTCAGACAAAGATTTAAAATCTTTTACATGGCTTAGGAATGTTTTAGAGTCTTTAAAAGAAGAAAAGTCTAAAGAGGTTATTTCTTCTATAAAACATGATATAGCAAGTGATGAAATATTTGTTTTTACTCCTAAAGGAGATTTGATAAAACTTCCTGTAGGTGCAACTCCTGTTGATTTTGCCTATCATATTCATACCCAGGTAGGACATAAAACAGCAGGCGCAAAAGTAAACGGAAGAATTGTCCCTCTAGATACAAAGCTAAAAAATGGTGATGTTGTAGAAATAATAACAGCTAAAGTAAACAAACCAAGTAGAGACTGGCTTAAATTTGTTGTTACAACAAAAGCAAAAACCCATATAAGACAGTATCTTGCAAAACAGGAAAGAAAAAGACTCTTAAAATTTGGAGAAAAACTTTTAAATAAGTTTTTAAGAAAACTAGATAAAACAGTTTCTTCTCTAACTGAAGAAGAAAAGAAAAAACTCTTGGAAAGGTTTAGCTACAAAAATTTTGAAGATTTTATTATAGCCGTTGGCGAAGGAAGAATTTCTCCTCAAAAAATAATAAGAACTCTTAGAGGTGAGCAAGAAAAAATAAAATCAAAATCTTCCTCAGAAATAAAAGACAAAGATGTTGTTGTTGAGGTTGATGGTATATCAAATATTCTTACTACAATAGCAAAATGCTGTTGCCCTATTCCCGGAGACGAAATCATAGGAGTTATTCTTAAAGGAAAAGGTATTTCAATTCATGTTAAAAATTGCCCAAATATAAAACACATTGTAGAAAAAGAGCCAGAGAGATTAATAACAGCTGTCTGGAATAAAAATAATATAAAACCTATTTTTCCAGCTTATATAAGAGTTATCTCTGAAGATAGACCAGGACTTTTAGCAGAAATGTCAGCTGCTATAGCAAGCACAAAAACAAACATTTCTAGTGCAAAAATAAGAACAAGAAGAGATGGGAAAGCTATCAATGATTTTAAAGTAAACGTAAAAGATATAGAGCACCTAAACAAAATAATATCAAATCTGAAGAAAATAAAAGGAGTTGATAACGTAAGTAGAGTTTGCTTTAGAAAATAATCAGCTTCCTCTTTGTATTAGAGCTTTTTCATATTGTTCATACATGTTATTATTTCCTTTTTTTAAAGGAAGCTCAATTGGTTTTTTCAAGAAAAATCCCTGTCCATATCTAATTCCAATAGATTTTATTTTTCTTAAAACCTGTGCATTATGAACAAACTCTGCAACAACATCTATTCTTAAATCATCAGCAAATAACTTAATAGCTTTTACAATAGAAAAAGCTCTTGGGTCTAAATCTATATTTTTTATAAGAGACCCATCTATCTTTAAATAATCTGGGTTTAGCTCAACAATATGAGAAAAATTAGAATAACCAGTCCCAAAATCATCTATAGCTATTTTACAACCAAGTTCCTTTATTTTTTGAACTTGCTCTTTAAAATAAGAGTAATCTTCTATTTCTTCTGATTCTAAAACTTCTATTGTTACTCTTTCCGCTTTATCTCCATCAAACAAAGCAGAAAGAAGATATATAATATCTTCATTATAAATATCCATTGCAGAAAGATTTATACTTATTTGTATATCTTTATATATATCTAAAACTCTCGAGTTATACTCTATTATTTTTTTCGTTAAATCTACATTTACATATGTCCTTTTTATAGCATCTAAAAACTGGCCAGGATAAAGAATTTTATTATCTTGAGTTACAATTCTAACTAAGGATTCATATTTAGTGATTTTTCCTGTTATTAAATCAACAATAGGTTGATAGTGACAGATAACTCTATCTTCTTCTATAGCTTCCTTTACTATATTTATATTCTTACTTTCAAATTTTAAGTTTGTGTTGTAAACTTCTATTCTATTTCTTCCCCTTTGTTTTGCTTTGTATAAAGCCATATCTGCATGTTTTATAGCTTCTTCTATTGTTTTTTCATATTCATAAAGATTTATACCTATAGAGATTGTAACTTTTAGCTTAATATTTCCAATAGAAATATATCTTTTTGTTACTGCATTTTTTATAGTTCTTGCGAATTGAACCATGTCATATTTATATGTAGGA
>JAADDV010000054.1 GCA_013153795.1 Aquificota bacterium
CCCGTCAGGCGAGTTCGTTATATCACACGACGAAGATTCAGGATACGGACATGCTTTGGTTTTATGTGAGGACATGGGGGATAAGGGTGACAGACTTAATGCAGGGACCGGTATATGGGATTTCTACAGACGAGGCAGATCTTGACGAAAGACTTATGCCGAACTTTAACTACGACGAGATATTTGGTACGGTGATAAATCGTTTTGTAGTGCAGGCGGTGGTGGGGTATCCACTGACGGTTTACGGAAAAGGGGGGCAGACGAGGGGCTACATCAACTTAAGGGATACTCTTCAGTGCGTATATCTTGCAGCGATGAATCCACCGAAGGAGGGTGAATTAAGGATATACAATCAGATTACCGAGACATTTACGGTTAACGAGCTTGCAGAGAAGGTAAAGAGGGTGGGAGAGAAGTTGGGATACAAGGTAGAGATACAGCACTTGCCGAATCCAAGGAAGGAGGCAGAGGAGCACTATTACAATCCTAAATACACAGGACTTTTGGAGCTTGGATTAAAACCGCATTACTTAACAGACGAGGTGCTTGAGGGGATGTTTAAGATTGTAGAGAAGTACAAAGACAACATAAAGACTCACCGGATTTTCAGAGGAATAAAGTGGTAAAACTTATTTATAAGGAGAATAAGTCATGCCTTTTTTTAATCGTGAAGAAGACATAAGGCGGTTAAAGGCGGTATTATCAGGGGAACCAAATTTGGTGTATTTTGTATATGGACCGATAAACAGCGGGAAGACAGCTCTTTTGATGAAGGTAGCAGAAGATCTTGAAGAAAGCGGAAATGTTATTGTTTTTTATATAAATTTTAGAGGTAGAAATGTAGAAACGATAGATGATTTGATCAGGGTGCTTTTTAGGGTTAAGAGGGGGAAGGTATCGGAGGATACGAAGGAGTTCATAAGGGAGGTATTAAAGGGAGGTGCTAAAATTTTACACAAGCTGAAGGGAATACCTATACCGGAGAATATGTTTGATTTACTATTTAGGAGGGCAGACAAGGTAGAGGACATATTTGCGTATTTGGAGGAATATTTTGAGGAGGTTAGAGAGGAGGGGTATCAGCCAGTGTTTATACTTGATGAAATGCAGACGATAAAGGGAGTGATAAATGCGACAGGGAGGATGGTAATAGAAAGATTGTTTAATTTTATGATAAGATTGACCAAAGAAAAACACTTATGTCACTCCCTATGTGCAACGAGTGATTGTTTGTTTATAGAGGATGTGTATAGCAATGCAAGGCTTGAGGGGAGGGCGGAATATATATTAATAGATGATTTAGAAAAAAATAAAGCTTTTGAAATATATGAAGCGTTTGGATTTGAAGATAAGCTACTTGTATGGGATTATATTGGAGGAAAGATCGGAGATATGGTGAGGTTATTTGAGAAAAAGAAACAGGGGTATAATGAAAGAGAGGCACTTGAGGGTTTGTTAGAAGATACAATAAATAAGCTTAGAGACTTTTTAGAAGCGATAGAAGAGGGAGAAAAAGGAAAGGTGGATATAAAGGAAGTAAAAGAAGCTTTAGTACAGGTATCGCATGGAGAGATTTTTAGTGGAAAGATTCGTAGAAAAGTCCGTCATTTTTTGGTAGAGGAGAATATACTATTTTATAATCCAGTAAGAGGTATAGTGCGTCCTCAGAGCAAGCTTTTATACAAAGCGATAGTTGAATTGTTGAAATAAAAAATGAGAATTTTTATTCGTTGTGATGGTGGAACAAAAATAGGTACGGGTCACATTTTAAGACAATTAATGATTGCAAAGGAGTTAAAGAAGAGGTTGCCTTTTTCAAAAGTTGAATTTTTAATGAAAAACATTCCTGAAGGAGTTGAAAGAGTAAAGAAAGAAGGTTTTTTTGTAAAAACACTTCCTCAAGAGATAGACTTGCTATCCGAGAGCAAACTAATTTTTGACTATTTAAAGGACAGAGAACCAGATTTATTAATCGTTGATATACTTAATACTTCAGAAGAGTACATAAAACTTTTAAAAAGTTTAGGTACTAAGATAGTTTCTTTTGATGACCATTCTGAGGGAAAGCACTTTGCAGACTTAAGATTTAACATTTTAGAGCTTGGGGAGGAGACACCAGCTTCTAATCTTTTTGAAGGACCTGAGTATGTGACTTTGAATCCGATATATGCAAAGTATCACGATGAGGAAAAAGAGATTAAGGAAGAAGCAAAACGGGTACTTATTACATTTGGAGGTAGTGATCCAGGGAACCTTACGAATAAAGTACTAAAAGCTCTTAAGGAAGTAAATAAAAAGTTAGAAGTAAGTGTAGTAATAGGTTTTGCGTTTCCGTATATTGAGGAGCTGGAAAAAAGGGTAAAAGATTTTTCTCACGAGGTAAAAGTATATAAGAATGTTTCTGCTGAGGAGATGGCAGAGTTTATGTTTGAAAGTGATGTAGGGATAGGAGCTGGGGGATTGACTCAATATGAGTTTGCGTGTGTGGGGTTACCTGGTATTATTATATGTGAGGAGGTGGAGCATCAGGAGAAGTTAGCGAATTGGTTTGAGGAAAGGGGAGTGTTTATAAATTTGGGGAGAGGTAGAGAGGTTTCGGAAGATGTTATTCGTAGGGTTTTGATGGATTTATTGAGGAACCATGCGAGAAGGAAGGAGATGAGTTTAAAAGGAAAGGCTCTTTGTGATGGCAGAGGGCTTGAAAGAACGGTTAATAAAATTTTAGAGGTGCTTGGGTTACACACTTACAAAGTATGAAAATATGAAAAAAGAACAAATTTTTGAAAATCTAAAAAATAGACTTTCACAAGAAGAAGATATAATTTTTGCTTACCTTTTTGGAAGTTATGCTAAAGGCAGACCCCATAAAAATAGCGATATAGATGTCGCTGTTTATTTAAAAGAACCCGTAAATATTTTTAATAGAAAAATTGAATTGATAGATTTGATTTCAGAAATTACGAAGAAAAACGATGTAGATTTAGTGATTTTAAACCAAGCTAAACCATTTGTAGTTTATTCAATATTAAAAACAGGGAAATTACTTTTTTCTAAAGATGAAGAATTAAGGATAAATTTTGAAGGGAAAAATATTAAGGAGTATTTAGATTTAACTTATTATTTAAATAAGTATTGGGAAGCTATGAAGAAAAGAGTAGAGGAGAACAGATTTGGTATCTGAAGGAATTATAAGAAAAAGACTGGAAAGATTAGAACAAGCCCTTAAGAGGCTTGAAAGTAAGAAAAATGTAAAATTAGACGAATTTTTAAAAAACTGGGAAATACATTCAGCAGTTATAAGAGAGTTTCAGGTAGCAATAGAAGCGTGTATAGATATAGGAAATCACATTATTTCTGAAAAGGGATGGGAGAGTCCAGAAAGTTATAGAGATGTCGCAGAGATATTAGGAAAATACGGAGTTATTTCTCAGGATTTTAAGCAGGTATTTAAACAGATGATAGCATTTAGAAATGTTATTGTACACGAATACATTCAATTAGATTTAGAGATAGTATATGAAAATTTAAAAAAATTGGATGATTTTAGGAAATTTGTAAAATTTATAGTAAACTTTTTAGAAGTTGAGAAATAAAGGAAGGTGGGGAGGTGCTTGGGTGAAGATATTAATTACGGGTGGATGTGGATTTATAGGAGTAAATTTAATAAGATACTTGCTTAAAAGAGGAGATTACGAAATAGTCGTAATGGATAACTTTTCAGTGGGGAAGAGGGAGTATTTAGA
>JAADDV010000170.1 GCA_013153795.1 Aquificota bacterium
TTATATAAAACAAACCCTATTACCCCTGTTGGGATGAAAGCAATTATCAGTCGTTTCCATAGTTCTACTGACGAGAATATCTTTTCTCTATACAGAAAAACCACTGCAAGTATAGAGCCAAGCTGGATAGCCACCTCAAAAGCTTTATGGGCTTCTGTTTGGGCAATTCCAAGAAGATGAGATGCAAGTATTAAATGTCCTGTTGATGAAACTGGCAGAAACTCTGTTAACCCTTCAAGTATTCCAAGTATTATTGCTTCAAATACGCTCAAGTCTTTACTCCCTCAAATTTTTCAAACAAGTGTTTTAACAAAAACGGAGGAACAAGGGTCGTTACTATAATTACAAAAAGTAAAACGGCGTAAACTTCAGCCTGCAAAATTCCTTGTGTTCTACCAAGCTCAGCAAATATAAGACCTACCTCTCCTCTAGGCACCATAGATACTCCAATGAGGGTTTTCCTGTAGAGCTTTGTTCGTGGTATAAGATATGATCCTATGATTTTTCCAAAAACTGCGATTAAAAGTAAAACTAAACCAAAAATCCAGAAAAATGTAGACGCAAAATTTATTTCCCTTAAGTTTATAGAAAGTCCAACCATTACAAAAAATATAGGTGTAAAAGTGTAGATAATAGGATTCATCTGCCTTTCTACTTTTTCTAAAAAATGCTCTTCAAGTTTCATCGCAGCTGCAAAAGGAATTATAAACCTTCTTGATAGGGCTATTCCTGCTGCAAAAGAACCTAAAATCTCAGGTGCTCCAAATGCGTGTGAAAGATATGCAAAAAGAAGAATTAAAGATATTATCACTGTTGGTATAAAACCAGGAAGTCTTGATTGTTTTTCAAGCTTTGCAAAGATGTGCGAAAATATATATGCAACAAACGGTGCTACTACCAGAAATACAAATATGAAAAAGGAGATTTTTAGTATTTGATATATATTTATCTGTCCAGTAATTGCAAAGTCGTATATAAAAACAAGTAGTATAACCCCAATTATGTCATCTATAACAGCAGCTCCAAGAACTACCTGAGCAACACCACTTCTTTCTTTTCCAAGGTCTTTTAAAACCCTTAAAGTAATTCCTATGCTTGTTGCTGTCAGCGTTCCTCCTATGAAAAGTGCAGGAAGAAGCTCTACATTAAAGAAAAAATAACTTACTAAAAACCCAAGAGAAAAGGGAATAACAGCCCCAAAAACTGCAACAATAACAGACTTTAAACCAGCCCTTTTTAATTTGTTTACATCTGTTTCAAGTCCAACCTGAAATAAAAGAAGAACAATACCTATCTCTGCAAGAATTTTGATTAGCTGGTTTGGCTCTACCCATCCCAGTGCAGTAGGTCCAAGTAAAAGTCCAGCAGATATTTCTCCTAAGACAGGTGGTATCCCAAATCTACTAAATATTTCTGCAAATGTTCGTGAAAAGAAAAATATTAAAAACAGAACAAGGAATATACTGTGAAAATCAACTTCCATTACTTTTCTCTTTGGAGTTTTCCTCTATCTCTTTGAGGGTCTCTTCAAAATCTTTAATGTCTTTAAACTCATTATAAACAGATTTAAATCTTATATAGGCAATAGGGTCTAACTTTTTTAATCTCTCCTGAACAAGGTCACCTATTTCAGTTGATTCTACAAGCAGTTTTCCCTCGTCTATAAGATATCTTTCTATTTCGTTTGCGATTTCTTCGGCGTGTTTCTGGGTAATAGGTCTGTTTTTTGATGCAAGCAGGATACCTCTTATTATTTTTGTTTTATCAAAGCTCTGGGTTTCTCCACTTTTTTTCTTAACTATAATTTTCTCTTCTTCAAATCTTTCATAGGTTGTAAACCTATTTCCACAGTCAAGACACTCACGCCTTCTTCTTATAACAGTTCCATCTTTTGACTGCCTCGTATCTACAACTCTATCGTTAAGAGAGCCACACTTTGGACATTTCATCTACTTTTCCTCTTTTTCGTCTTTGTATCCAAGACCGTAGTATATAAACTCTCCTCTTATTTTGTTGTCTTTGTCTAAGAAAAACTTAACCATAGCGTCTGTATAAGCCTGCTTTTCTTTATCTGGGTATATAAAATACTCCAGTATTGCCTCTGCTCCTCCCATTTTTTGTTTAATCCACAGTCCTACAGGCTTAATCTGAAGATTTGGGAAGAACACCCATATTGTTTTTATGTAGTCTTCAATTTCATCTTTTCCTTTTACAAAAAGCTCTTTCTTATCTGGCATAAACTCCTTTATCTTAGGGTCGTATATTTCTGCATCGTCTGTGTAGCTTTTTAAAATCTGGTCTACATCTTGAGTGTTCCAGCCTTCTATCCAGTTGTCTATAGTTTCCTGTATAGGATTTTTTCCTGATGTATTTTTTTCTTCTGCCATACAAACCTCCTTACTTAACTTCGTTTCCTATGAATAAAAATCCTGAAAAGGCAACAAGTATCGCGATAAATGATATAGCTATTAGCGCTATAACTAAACTATCCATTTTTTTCTCTCCCTATTTCCAGCATAATATAAAAGATTTTCATTGTAGAAATAGCCAACATAATAATAAATACCGTTAAAATTGTTAACAAAATCTTATACACAAAAACTTCATTTTCACTTTTTGCAGTTATTATTTTAAAAATTGGCGTTCCCTCACCAGCTCCTACAGTTAATATAGCTATAACTATGGTCTTTAGCAATCCTTCGTAATATTTAAGTCTTTCTATTTTTAACTTTTCTCCTTCTAACTTTAGCTTTTCCTTTTCTAAAGCGAGTTTCTCTTTTTCAAAGTCGTTCATTTAGCTTATTTCCTTAAATGTGTCTTCAATTGCGTTTAGTGTTCTGTCTATATCCTCATCACTATGGGCTGTGCTTAAGAACGATGCTTCAAACTGTGAAGGTGCTATGTAAATGCCTTTTTCAATTAACGACCAGAAAAATGTGTTAAACATATCTAAATCACTGGACTTGGCATCTTCAAAGTTTTTAACCTCTTTATCTGTAAAGAACAGCGTAATCATTGAGCCAACTCTGTTTATAGTAGCTTTTATGCCGTATTTATCTACAAGCTCAAGCATTCCTTTTTCAAGTTTTTCTCCTTTCTGGTCAAGCTGAGGGTATGGGTTTTTCTCTTTTAATATCTCAAGCTGTTTTAGTCCTGCTGCCATTGCAAGTGGGTTTCCTGAAAGTGTTCCTGCCTGATAAACAGGTCCCTCTGGTGCAATGTGTTTCATTATTTCTGCTTTTCCTCCGTATGCTCCAACAGGAAGACCAGCACCTATAACTTTACCCATTGTTGTAAGGTCTGGCTCTATACCGTATAGCTCTTGAGCTCCTCCAAGGGCAAGTCTAAACCCAGTCATTACTTCATCCCAGATTAAAAGGGCTCCGTGCTGTTTTGTAATTTCTCTAAGTCTTTGGTGATACTCTTTTGACGGTGCGATAACACCCATATTTCCAGCAACAGGCTCAATAATCACACACGCAATATCATCTCCGTGTTTTTTGAAAGCTTCTTCAACAGCATCTATATCGTTGTAAGGAAGAACTATTGTTAGCTGGGCAAGCTCTTCAGGTATCCCGGGGGTTCCTGGTATACCGAGGGTTGCAACACCTGACCCTGCCGAAACAAGCAGGCTATCTCCGTGTCCGTGGTAGCATCCGTCAAACTTTATTATTTTTTTTCTTCCTGTATATCCCCTTGCAAGTCTAATAGCAGACATAGTTGC
>JAADDV010000120.1 GCA_013153795.1 Aquificota bacterium
TCGAATGGAAAAAATTTTTAAAAATGATATAGAGCATATATTTATATCTTCTGTAGTGCCTCAAATAGAAGATAAAATTGCTCTAGTATTTAAAGAAATTTTGGAAAAAAAGCCTGTTTTTTTAGGAAAGGATATAAAAATTCCTATTAAAAATAACTACAGAAAACCAGAAGAAGTAGGAGTAGATAGACTTTTAAATGCTTTTTCTGCATCAAGAAAAATAAAACCTCCTTTGATAGTTGTTGACCTAGGGACAGCTGTAACATTTGATGTTGTAAATGAAAATGGAGATTATGAAGGAGGACTTATTTTTCCTGGAATGGAAAGTAGTATAGATTGCCTTTTTTCAAAAACAGCAAAATTACCTAAGATAAGTCTTTTTGAGCCTGATTACGTAGTTGGTAAAACAACAGAAGAAAGTATTAACTCTGGTATATACTGGGGATATGTATCTTTAATAGATGGAATTATAGATAAAATAGAAAATGAATATGAAAAGCCTTTTAAGGTGGTTATTACAGGTGGAGCAGCAGAATTTATTTCAAAGGGTCTAAGAGAAGGCTATATTTTAAATAGAAAACTTACTATGGAAGGTTTTTACTATCTAGGCAAACTTTTATCAAAAGCTAGTGTTTAAAGTTAATATTTGCTTTTTTATTAAAATACATTTAGTATTTTATATAAGCTATATATAAAGGATAAATAACGCATAAACACTAGGAGGTAAATGTTATGGAGATGACTTTTGGTGGTGTTCCAATTGCTGAAAAAATTTTATTAGTTCTTATGCTTGCTATGCTCTTAGTTCTTTGGGGAACAATTATGTATCAAATGGGAAAAGAATAATTTTATTTTAATTTTTGTTTATATAACTAAGGAGCCCGGGCTTATGACTGATGGAGAAACAAAAGCTTATCCTTTTGCTTTAGTTGGATTTTTTGTTACAGATAAGGATATTTCAGAAGCTTTCAGGCAAGATGTAACTCCTGAAGAATTAGAGCAACTTCAGGAGCTTTTAAAGAAAACTATTTTTACTGATGATGTTGAAATAGCTATTGCTCCTTTTGTTGTCCCACCAGACCAAGTGAATGATGCTTTAAACCAACTAGCAGATGTTATATTTTCTCAGGAGGATAAGCAGTAAAGATGGTAAAAGTTATTATCTCTGGTATTATGGGTCGTATGGGAAAAAAAATAACAGAACTTGCCTATGCAGACCCAAATGTTGAAATAGTTGGAGGTGTTGAAAGTCCTGATTGTGTTCATTTTCATGATAAAGTAGGAGAGGTTATAGGAGAAAATATTGACGCCCCTATAGTTTCAGATTTAGCAAAAATAATAGATAAAGGGGATGTTATTATTGATTTTGCAGGAAACACAGAAGCTGTTTTAGGTCATGTGAGACTTGCAGCAGCAGATAAAAACAAAAAGGCAATGGTAATAGGAACAACAGGTTTTACAGAAAAAGAAATAGAAGAAATAAAACAGCTTTCTAAAGATATTCCTATAGTTCTTGCCCCAAATATGAGCATTGGTGTAAATCTTCTTTTTAAACTTGTTCAGGAAGCTGCGAGGGCTTTAAAAGATAAAGGTTTTGATATTGAAGTAGTAGAAATGCATCACCGATATAAAAAAGATGCTCCTTCAGGAACAGCTGTTAAGCTTGTAGATATACTAAAAAAGGAAACGGGAATTGAAAAAGTTATATATGGAAGAGAAGGAATATACCCTGAAGGAAGACCTTCAGATGAAATAGCTGTTTTTGCTTTACGTGGTGGGGATGTTGTTGGAGAACACACAGTTATTTTTGCTGGTTTAGGAGAAAGAATAGAGCTAACTCATAAAGCAGGTTCGAGAGATATTTTTGCGAAAGGTGCTGTTGAAGCTGCAAAATGGATAAAGGATAAAGAACCAGGCTTATACGATATGATGGATGTCTTAGGTCTTAAATGAATAAAAAAACCAAATTTTCCTTTAGTGAAGGACTTTCTATAGGGACTATAGGTCTTCATCTTGTTTCAGGTATTATTGTTGGAACATTTGTTGGATATGTATTAGATAAATATTTTCAAACATCTCCATGGCTTACTATCATCTTTTTTTTCTTAGGTATTATAACTGGCTTTTATAACATGTATAAAGATGCAAAAAGATATATAGATAAGGAAGAAAAAAATTCTCAAAATAATCAAATAAATAATCAATGAAAAAAGTTCAAATTTTTACAGACGGTTCTTCTTTAGGAAATCCAGGACCTGGTGGATGGTGTGCTCTCATAAGATACAAAAATAAAGAAAAAATTTTAAAAGGTGGTAAAGAAAAAACTACAAACAATGAGATGGAACTTAAAGCTGTATTAGAAGGACTAAATGCTTTGAAAGAACCTTGTGAAGTAGAGCTTTATACAGACTCAAAATATGTTGCTCAGGCAATATCTGATTGGATAAAAAACTGGGAAAAAAATAATTGGAAAACCGCCTCAAATAAGCCTGTTTCTCATAAAGAAATGTGGAAAGAAATAAATAAATTTCTTAAAAAACATAAAGTAAAACCAATATGGGTAAAAGCTCATGCAGGACATAAAGAAAATGAAATGTGTGATAAAATAGCAAAAGAAGAAGCTCTAAAAAGAAAAAAGCCTGCCTGAAGCAGGCTTCTAACTTATATTAATCTATTTCTTTGAGCATTTGTTATAGATGTAGCTATTCTTATATCTCTAGGAAACTCTGTTCCTCTGTTTGTTGTTCTAATTTCAAGCCTATCTGTTCCAAAATAATCTTTAATAATATCAAGAGCTTTATCCATATCAAAATCTTTACATGAAAATATATCTATAGAAAAATATCCTTTTTCTGGGAATGTGTGAATACTAATATGACTTTCAGCAATTATAACAAATCCTGAAACTCCCCAGTCTTCAGGTTTATCACCACCATCATATTTAAAAACATATGGAGGCATTATTTTTGTCATATCTATTTCTTTTGGAAGCATATCTAAAAACTCAGCGATAGCCTCCACACTAGCCAAAACATTATAGTTACCTTCGTAACCATCAACCATTAAATGTGGTCCGAATCCTATCAATCCATCAATCCTCCTTTAAATAAAATTTTGTTTATAGGCAGAATAAAAAAATATAGTAAATTTTGAAAAATGTAAATAACCTTTGTTAACTTTGTTATAAAATAGTTGTCTTTACCAGCCAATTATTTCAAAAGTTATAGGTAGTTCAATAGTTAAGTTATCCTTAGGAGGTTTTATGCCTTTCTTCTTAGCAAATAATGGAACATATTTTTTTATAAGTTTTACAGCTCCTTTATCTAAAATACTATAGCCACTGCTAACCATTACTTTGATACTGTTATTATCTACTGAACCATCTTTTCTTAATTTAAAACGAACAGTTAGACTACCTTCTAACCTTAGCCTCTTAGCCATAGGAGGATATAAATCTTTTCTTCTAGCAAGATTATTTAAATATCTTTCTAAAGCTCTTAGATATCTTAATATATCTTTTTCTGAAACTTTATTTTCTTCTTTTATTTTCTTCTTTCCTGTTTCAAATAGTTTATCTTTTCCTTTTAAATCAGCCAAAGAAAATTTTTTTGCATCTGTTTTTAAATTTTTATTAGCTGAAATATTTTGAGAAAAACTATTCTTA
>JAADDV010000041.1 GCA_013153795.1 Aquificota bacterium
CTGTCTTATTCTTTCAATATCTTCATATAAAACTTCTTTTTCAAGTCTTGGTCTAAAACGCAGTTTCCATGGATTTCTTTCTTTTGTTTCCATAATATCAAGAATTTCTTCATCAGGAATTTGTTTATTTCCTTCAATAATGATTTTATCTATATAAGCTCTTTTTCCTTCATCTATTTTGAAAACAAGGGTGTTTCCTTTGAAATAAAAAGAAACTTTTACATTGTAAAATCCCTCTTTTTCATATTTTTTCTTAATAATTTTTTCCATTCTTTTTATTTCTTCTATTGAAAAAACCCTTCCAAGACCTTTCTTTATTGATGCAAGTTTCTCAGCTAACTCTGGACCTACACTTACTATTGGAATAATTCCTCCACTTTCCATTCTTTGTTGGGTTTGAATTCCTAGTGCTTGAAGAAGCTCTTCATCTGAAATTTCCTCATTTCCTTCAAACTCTATTTTTTGAACAACAGGTAATTCTTCAAAAACAAAAATAAGGTCAATACCATTTTCTGTGTATCTTGTATAAGCTTCTATATCTCTAAAATATCCAAGTTTATAAAGCTCTCTAAGAGTTTGAGCAAGTTTATCCCTAGTAACGATAGCTCCTTTTCCAAAAGGTATAAGAGGCTTTATTATTTCTGGGTCAACAAACTTAAGACCTTTTATTTCTATACGGTTAAGTCTATAGACTTTTTCTTCAGTAATTTCTTGAGAAAAGGAAGAATCTTGTGAGGTATTTTCAGCAAAGGAAAAAAATGGGATAAAAATAAAAAAGAGGAGGGCTAACAACCCTCCCCTTAGATTTATATCTAAATTTTTACTTTTTTTCATGTAGTTGCTACTTCTTCTTTCTTCTCTTCTTTTTTCTTTGGTCTTGATATTTTTAGTCCAACAGAGCCATCTTTCTTCATCACTACTTCTGCTACTGAACCCTCTGGTATATTTCCTTTGAGAATTTCCTCTGCCAGTAAGTCTTCTACAAGAGATTGAAGAGCTCTCTTGATACTTCTTGCTCCAAATTCTGGTCTGAATTCCTTCTCTATTAGATATTCTACAAACTTCTTGGACAGTTTTACAGTTATTCCCCATTCTTTTAACCTTTTATTAATTTCCTTCAGCTGAATATCTATTATACCTTTAATAACATCTTTGTCTAATGGCTTGAATACAATAATATCATCAAGTCTGTTAAGGAATTCAGGGCTAAAATGTTTTCTTACTTGTTGAAGAACATTCTTTTTCATTTCTTCATATTCAAGCATATCTGATTTTTGTTCAAATCCCATTCTTCCACTTTCAAGGATAAGTCTAGCTCCAAGGTTAGAAGTCATAATGATGATTGTATTACTAAAATCTACTACTCTTCCAAAAGAATCTGTAAGTCTTCCATCATCAAATATCTGCAAGAATATATTAAATACGTCTGGGTGAGCTTTTTCTATTTCATCAAATAGTATTACAGAATAAGGTCTTCTTCTTACAGCTTCTGTAAGCTGACCTCCTTCCTCATATCCAACATATCCTGGAGGTGCGCCTACAAGTCTAGAAACAGTATGTTTTTCCATAAATTCAGACATATCAAATCTAATTAGAGCTTCTTCTGTTCCAAAGAGATATTCAGCTAAAGCTTTTGCTGTTTCTGTTTTACCAACTCCTGTTGGTCCTAAGAACATAAACACACCAATAGGTCTGTGGGTTCCTTTAAGACCTACGCTGTTTCTTCTTATTGCTTTCGATATTGCTTTTATAGCTTCTTCTTGGTCAACAACTCTCTTGTGAAGTTCTTCTTCAATATGAAGAAGTTTTTCTGCTTGAGATTCTGTAAGTCTTGCTACAGGTATACCTGTCCATTTAGCAACAACTTTTGCTATATCTTCAGCCGTAACTTTTGGTTTTTTTGCTTTTCTTTTTTCTTTCCACTCAGCTTTCAGAGTTTCAAACTTTGCTCTTAGTTTAAGTTCCTCATCTCTCAAAGCTGCTGCTTTTTCATAATCCTGCTCTTTAGCCGCTTCTGCTTTTTCTTCTTCTATCTGTTTTATTCTTTCTTCTATCTTTTTAAGTTCAGGTGGAAGTTCAAGCTCTTTTATTCTTACCCATGCTCCAGCTTCATCAATAAGGTCTATAGCTTTGTCTGGAAGTTGTCTATCAGTTATATACTTAACAGAGTATTCAACAGCTTTTTCTATAGCCTCGTCTGTATACTCCACTTCGTGGAATTCCTCAAACTTTTTCTTAAGACCTTTAAGGATTTTAACTGCATCCTCTGGAGTAGGCGGTTCAACTAAAACAGGCTGAAATCTTCTTTCTAATGCTCCGTCTTTTTCTATGTATTTTCTGTATTCATCTATTGTCGTTGCACCAATAACTTGTATTTCTCCCCTTGCTAAAGCTGGCTTTAGCATATTTGATGCATCTATTGAACCTTCAGCTGCTCCAGCTCCTACAAGGGTATGAAGCTCATCTATAAACAGGATAATATAAGGTGCTTTTTCAAGCTCTTTAAGAATGTTCTTAAGTCTTTCCTCAAACTGTCCTCTATATTTTGTTCCTGCTACTAGTGCAGCAAGGTCTAACGCAACAATTCTTTTTGATTGAAGGGGTTCTGGAACTTTTCCTTCAGCTATTCTCTGGGCAAGTCCTTCTACTATAGATGTTTTACCAACTCCAGGCTCTCCTATAAGGACAGGGTTATTTTTCCTTCTTCTTGCAAGGATTTGGATAACTCTGTCTATCTCTTTATCTCTACCAATAACAGGGTCAAGCTTTCCTTCTCTTGCGAGGGCAGTAAGGTCCCTGCTAAATCTATCAATATTTGGTGTTGGAACCTGTTTAACCTGCTCTTGAGGTGGTATTTCTCCAAGTATCTGAAGGATTTCTCTTCTTATAGAATATTCATCTATTCCAAATCCTCTTAAAACTCTGCCTCCAAGTCCTGTTTTTTCTCTAACAATACCTATTAAAAGATGTTCTGGTCCTACAAACTGATGGTGAAGAATTCTTGCCTCCTCAACAGCAAACTCTAAAACCCTTTTTGCATCTGGTGCAAAAAGAACTTCTCCTGTGTGAGAACCATGAACCATTTGGGAAATAAGAGTTCTTTTTACTTTGTCTACTGTTAGTCCAAATCTAGAGAGGACTAACACAGGAATATCTTCTTCTTCTAACAAGGAAAGAAGAAGATGTTCACTTCCTAAATAGTTATTTTTATGTTCTAAAGCCTTTTCCCGAGCATTCAGTATTACTTTTCTAGCCCTTTCAGTAAATTTCTCAAACATATCCAAAACTCCTTTATTTCCATTAAATTTTTGTTTTTTGCCTTAAAAAAATATGCTAAGTTCAAATTTTTCAAGTCCTTACAATTATATCTTCTATAACACCATCTTTTAAATATAAAATCCGGTTGCAGTATTCTGCAATTTCTCTATCATGAGTTGCAATGACTATACTCACATTTTTTTCTTTATTCATCTGCAAAAATATTTCCATTACTTTTTGTGCATTTTTAGAATCAAGATTTCCTGTTGGTTCATCAGCCAGAATAACATCTGGCTCATTTACTACAGCCCTTGCTATAGCCGCTCTTTGTTGTTCTCCCCCTGAAACCTGAGAAGGTTTATGTTTTAGTCTATGGGATAAACCAAGTAGCCTTAATATTTTTTCTGCTTTTTCTTTTGCTCCCCCTCTATTATAAATTTGAACAGGAAGCATAACATTTTCAAGAATTGTAAATTCTGGTAACAAATAGTGAAATTGGAATACAAAACCTATATGTTTATTTCGAAAAATAGCCAGTTTTTTATCAGAAAGAGATAATAAATTTTGACCATTTATAAAAACATTTCCTTCTGTTGGCTTATCTATTCCTCCTAAAATGTGAAGCAATGTGCTTTTTCCTGAGCCAGATGGTCCCATAAGAGCAACCATTTCTCCTTTTTCTATAGAAAGAGAAACACCTTTTAAAGCTTCTATTTTTTCTCCTTCCAAAAAGTAAATTTTTTTTATTTTTTCTGCTTTTATTGCTTCCATAATACCTTCCAAAACTTTTTTCTCAACAATTATACGAAAGCTAAAATAAAAAAGTTTGGAAATTTTTATACATTTTTGTTTATCTGCAAATTATTAGCCTTTTCTATTTATCTATTATCTTTTTCAAATAAATTTTTTTTATTTTTCTGTTAATTTAGTTAGAAATAACTAACAGGAGGTAGTAAATGAACAACGACAAACCTATTATGGGTTGGGCTTTAGCTGGAGTCCTTTTTGCTATTATTAATCTTGTAACATTTCTTGTTGCTCACAGACCTATTGGTGCATCTACAGCATTTCCTTATATTGGAAATGTTATCTTTCCAGCTATTGAAAATGAATATTGGGAAGAGATTAAAACTTCCGGTTATTGGGAAGCATGGTTTTTACTTGGTGGTTTTGTAGGGGCTCTTATTACTTCAAAACTTACAAAAACATTTAGACTTACTCTTACTCCTGTCTACTGGAAAGAAAAACTCAATATGTCAACTAAATCAAGAGTATTATTTGCCTTTTTAGGTGGTTTTCTTCTTATTTTTGGCGCAAGAATGGCTGGAGGATGTACTTCTGGACATATGTTTAGTGGTGGTATGCAGCTAGCGGTAAGTTCTTTATGGTTTGCAATATTTGCTTTTATTGGTGGTCTTGTTGTTGCAAATATTCTTTATAGAAGGAGGTATAGAGGATGAGCACAATTTTAACTGCTTTTATAATAGGGCTTTTCTTTGGAGCAATAATGCAACTAGCTCATCTTGATAGACTTGCAAAGGTTATAGGCGCTTTTCTTTTAAAAGACCTTACAATTCCAAAAGCTCTTTTAATGGCAATGGGGGTGGGTGCTATTCTTATATACACAGCTGAGTATTTTGGTCTTATAGAGCTTCACATAAAGCCTTTTTATCCTGTAGGAATTGCATTAGGTGGTCTTATTTTTGGGGCTGGAATGGTTATTGTAGGATATTGTCCTGGAAGTATGCCTGAGGCTGTTGGTGAAGGTAGGATAGATGCTTTATTTGGAATTATAGCAGGAATTATAGGTGGTGTTGTATTTACAATGCTATATCCTATTTATGAAGCTTCTTTTTTACACGGTCCTATTATAGGACATCAAACGTTAGCTGATTTATTTGGTTTAACAGGAATAGGTAAATGGCTTTTCTCTGTGTTTGTTGGAGGAGTTTTTGTCGCCTTAGCTTTTCTTGTTGATAAATTAGAGAAGAAATATTTACAAAACTAAGAAGAGCCTAAGGCTCTTCTTTTTTTACCCATCTTGATTTGAAAAAAAGCTCGTAAGAAACAAAAAGAATAATTCCTAAAGAGATGGATATATCCGCAATGTTAAAAGCAGGCCAGTGATACTGTTTTATATGAATATCAATAAAATCTCTCACAGCTCCAATAAAAATCCTATCATAAAGATTTCCTATAGCTCCTCCTGATATAAGAGCTAAAGCATAAAACTGAAGAGGATGGAGTTTATCCTGTTTTTTATAGGCATATATAATTGCTATAATAACTGCTAAAGCAGAAGCAAAAATCAATATAAGTTTTCTAACAAACTCTGGAGCTTGAGCTAGAAAACCAAAAGCAGCTCCCCGATTCCACACAAGAGTTAAATCAAGGAAACCGGGGATTATTGTTATATCTTTTTTCTCTAAAACTCTAACAGCTATTTCTTTTGTTAGTAAATCAATAAATACAATAGCACCTGATACTAAAAGAAATTTATGAAATCTTTTCAATATTACTCCGGTAATTTTTTATTTTCTTCTTCTTCTTCAAATGTAGTTGGAATTATGTTGTAGTAAGGGGTGTCTTCGTTTCTGCTTGTGAGGGTTCTTATTGTTTCTTCATTTTGGCTACAATCTATACAAAGTCTAACCCAAGGAATAGCTTCAAGTCTTTTTTCTCCTATTTGAGCTCCACACTCTTCACAAACACCGTATGTCCCATTTTCTATTTTCTTTAAGGCTATATCTATAAGAAAAAGGGTTTCTCTATCTACTTGAGAAAGTTTATAAACAGTTTCTCTACTAAGTTCTGATGTAACAATATCAGCTGCGTCCTCTACCCCAGATTTTTCATTAAGCTCTTCACTGTTGTGATTTGAAAGAGACTCAAGTATCTCCTGCCTTTTCTTTAAAAGCTCCTCTTTTATTTTTTGAATGTCCATAATAAAAACCTCCTCCTAAAATGAGCATACTAAATATAATGATTTTCGTTAAAAGTCAAGATTTTTTTATGCAGGAGATACTTGATTTATTTTTAGCCTATAGCTTTTCTAACTTTTCCAGCTTTTAAACATTTTGCACAAACATAAATTCTTTTTACACTTCCATCAGCTAAAATAGCTTTTACTCTCTGTAAATTTGGTCTCCAGACTCTTTTTGTTTTTGTTGCTGAATGGGCAACTCTGTTTCCGTGTGCAGTTTTCTTTCCACATATCTGACAAACAGCCATTCTTTTCCTCCATCTTGAATTTTGAAGCAAATATTATAACAGATTGAGATACTTTTTTGCTATCTGTGTATCATCAAAAGGATACTTTTTTCCTTTTATTTCCTGATATGTTTCATGTCCTTTTCCTGCAATTAAAATAATATCTCCTTTTTTTGCCTGCGTTATTGCTTTCTCTATAGCCTTTTCTCTGTCTATTTCTACAACAGGTTCTTTTTTCATCCCAGATTTTATATCTTTGATTATCTCTTCAGGATTTTCTGAGCGAGGATTATCAGAGGTTAAAAAAACTATATCTGCATATTTTTCAGCAACTTTTCCCATTAATGGCCTTTTTGTTTTGTCTCTATCTCCTCCTGCCCCAAAAACAACAATAAGTCTGTTGTGTTTTATTTTTTTTAGGCTTTTAAGTATGTTTTCTAAGGCATCTGGTGTATGGGCATAATCATTAACAACAAGAAAGTTTTCTGAATAAATAGTTTCAAATCTTCCTTTTATAGGCTTTAGGTCTTGAGCTTTTTCAACAAGAAAATCAAGGTCAAATCCTAAAGAGTGTAGAAGTGCAATAGAAGCTGTTAGATTGTATACATTAAACTCTCCTAAAAGTTTTGTTTTTATTGTGTATATCTGATTTTTGTGTTTTATTTTAAATGTTGTTCCTTTTATTGAGATATCTATGTCTGAAATCTGGTAATCTACTGTTTCTTTTCCAAAAGAGATAGTTTTTAGTTTGTTTTTTATTTCTTTAAAAAGCCTTTTTCCATAGCTGTTATCTGTATTTACCACTGCTACAGCATCAGGGTTTGTTTTTGCTATATAGTCAAAAAAAGCTTTTTTTGCCTGGTAGTAGTTTTCCATTGTTTTGTGATAATCAAGATGGTCTTGGGAAAGATTTGTAAAAATGCCTCCTGTAAAGTTTGTTCCATAGATTCTGTGCTGGTCTACTGCATGGGAAGAGATTTCTGACACAATATACTCAGCTCCTTTTTTCTTCATATCTTTTAAAAGATAAAACCATTCTATTGAGTCTGGTGTCGTTCTGCCAGAAGCGTATATATGGTCTTTATATCTATATTCAATCGTTCCTATTATTCCTGTGTTTTTCCCAAGAAAGTTTAGATACTGGTATATAAGATTTGTTGTGGTGGTTTTTCCGTTTGTTCCTGTAACGCCTATTATTTTTAGTTTTTCATCTGGTTTTTCATAAAAAAGTTTTGAGATTTCAGCCTGGGCTTTCCTTGTGTTTTCAAAAAGATAAAAGTTTATGTGAGGATACTTCTTTTCAAGTTTCTCTTTTAGTTTTTTCTCGTGCAGAAAAATAAAAGAGGCTCCTTTTTTTATAGCCTCTTCTATAAAATTGTGTCCATCAACAGATGTTCCTTTTATAGCAACAAAAAGAAAATCTTTTTCTACCTTTTTTGAGTTGTTTGTTATGCCTTTTATTTTTTTTAAAATCTCTTCCATTATATAGCTTTAGAAAATCTTTTTTCCTTTTTGGCTTTTGTATATATATCGAATGTAACGGCTATGTTTCTTATTAAAAGTCTTCCTGCTGGTGTTACATCTATTCTATCTGGATAGAGCTTTACAAGACCATCTTTTTCAAGTTCCTTTAGTTCTTCCATTTCTGGGGCAAAGTACTCGTCAAATATGATGTTGTATTTTTCTTCTATCTCTTTTTTGTAAAGCTGGAAGTGGGACATAAGTCTCATTATCACATCTCTTCTTAAAATATCATCTTCTGTAAGAAGAACTCCTCTTTCTATTGGAAGTTTTCCTGCTTCTATGGCTTCGTAGTAATCTTTTAGTTTTTTGTAGTTTTGGGCATATGCATCATAAAGCATACTGATTGATGTTGCTCCAAAACCAAAAAGTTCAGCTTCTGCATGGGTTGTATATCCCTGGAAGTTTCTATGAAGGGTTCTTTCCCTCTGGGCTACAGAAAGTTCATCATCTGGTTTTGCAAAGTGATCCATTCCTATAAAGAGGTATCCTGCGCTTGTGAGTTTTTCTATAACCATTTTTAATATATCCAGTTTCTCTTGAGGTGGTGGAAGGGCTGATTCATCTATCATTCTTTGAAGTCTTTTAAGCCATGGAACATGGGCATAGTTAAAGTTAGCAATTCTATCTGGATTAAGCTGTATTACCTTCTCTATTGTTTCTGTAAATGTTTCTAAAGTTTGATAAGGAAGTCCATATATAAGGTCTATATTTACACTTTCAAAACCTGCTTCTCTTATCCACTGCATTACATTGAAAATCATCTCTTCTGGCTGTATTCTATTAACAGCCTCTTGAACCTTTGGATTAAAATCCTGTATTCCAAAACTTATTCTGTTAAAGCCTACTTCTCTTAGAAGAAATATTCTTTCTCTGTTTACATGTCTTGGATCTATCTCTATAGAAACTTCAGCATTTTCATCAAAATCAAATCTTTTCTTTATCTCTTCCATAAGTTTTACAGTCTGGTCATCTTCTAAATAGTTTGGCGTTCCTCCGCCCCAGTGAAGCTGAACAACCTTTCTTGAAGGGTCTAAAAGGGATTTCACAATATCCATTTCTTTAAAAAGATGCTCTAGATAGGGTTCAACAACTTCTTTTCTTCTTGTGATAATCACATTGCAGCCGCAAAAATGACATGCAGATTCACAAAACGGTACATGGAAATATAAAGATAAAGGGGTTTTTCTCTCGTTAGATTGTATTATTTTTTCTCTCCATGCACTTTCTGGAATAGGTTTGAACTCTTGGGCTGTTGGATAGCTGGTATATCTTGGGGCAGGTTTAGCATATTTCATAATAAGGTCTATGTCGAATTTTACATCTTGAGGGTGGAAATTCATGACAAACTCCTTATTTTCAATCTTTAATGTTAAATTATATCTGATATATATACAGGCAATCTGATTTTAATCAGTGAGAAAGATTTACGTAAATCTTTATTAAAGGGTATTGATAAAGTCATGAAAAAAAATAAAACAGTTTATGTCTGTCAGGAATGTGGAGCCTCTTTTCCTACATGGTCGGGGAAATGCTCTGCCTGTGGAAGCTGGAATACTCTTGTAGAAGAAAAGATAAACAAAAAGAAAAAAGAATTTTTTTCTCCTCCAAAGGAGTATTCAAAACCAAAACCTATAACATCAATAAAAAAAGCTAATTCTTTAGGAAGGATATCAACAGGTATTGATACATTAGATGAGGCTCTAGGTGGAGGTATTGTAAAGGGACAGGTTATTCTTTTATCTGGGGAGCCAGGGATAGGTAAATCTACTCTTTTACTTCAGGTTTCCTCAAATATCTCTAAAAAAGGAAAGGTTTTGTATATAACAGGGGAAGAATCTGCCCAGCAGGTTTATATAAGAGGTGAAAGAATAGGAGCTTTATCTGAAAATCTGCTGATTTTTTCTGAAACAAACCTTGAAAATATTCTTTCTGTTATAGAAGAAGAGAATCCTGACTTTCTGGTGCTTGATTCTGTTCAGACTATATACTCTTCTGAGATTGAATCTGCTGCAGGTTCTGTTTCTCAAGTTAGAGAGGTTAGTGGAAAAATAACAGAGATAGCAAAAAGCAGAGGTATTTCTACAATTGTTGTAGGACAGGTTACAAAAGAAGGAAGTATAGCAGGTCCAAAAGTTTTAGAGCATATAGTTGATACTGTGGCAAATTTTGAAGGTGAAAGGGGACATGCGTACAGAGTTTTAAAAATAATAAAAAACAGATTTGGTGCTGCAGGGGAAATTGCTGTTTTTAGTATGAAAGACGTAGGTTTGGAAGAAGTAAAAAATCCTTCTTCCTTTTTCCTTTCAGAAAGACCTGTAGGTCAACCAGGAAGTGTTATATTTCCATACACTGAAGGTTCTAAACCTGTTTTAGTAGAGGTTCAGGCTTTAGTTTCAAAAACAGTTTATGCAGTTCCCCAAAGAAAAACTCAAGGAATAGATATAAATAGATTAGCAATAATAACGGCTATTCTTGAAAAATATGGAAATATCTTTCTTAAAGACAGAGATATTTTTGCAAATATTGTAGGCGGTATGCAGATAAGAGAGCCTGCTTTAGACCTTCCTCTAGCACTGGCTATAGTATCCTCTTTTAGAGATAAACCTATAGAAAAAAATATTGCTGCTTTTGGAGAAATAGGATTAACAGGTGAGATAAGGTCTGTCCATTATACAGAGCACAGGATAAAAGAGGCAAAGAAATTTGGGTTTGATAAAATTATTGTCCCTGCAAATATAGATT
Source organism: Aquificota bacterium (assembly GCA_013153795.1). Classification (GTDB taxonomy): domain Bacteria; phylum Aquificota; class Aquificia; order Aquificales; family Hydrogenothermaceae; genus JAADDV01. The sequence continues at coordinate 10,735 of JAADDV010000041.1, forward strand.
TAAATGATAAAAGTTTAGTAAAAGTAAAAAATATTCAAGAAGCTCTGGAAGTAATAAAATGAAGAAAATATATCTAGATAATGCTGCAACAACTCCTGTTTTTGATGAGATTTTAGAGAAGATACCTGAATGGAGCAGAGAATATTTTGCAAATCCAAACTCTATTCATTCAGATGGACAGAAAGCTAGAAGGATTATTGATGAAAGTAGAAGATATATAGCCTCTGTTTTAAACTGTGAAGAGGAAGAGATTATTTTTACATCCTGCGCAACTGAGAGTAATAACACAATAATAAAAGGCTTAGCAGAAAGTTATCCAGAAAAAAATGAAATAATAGTTTCTCCAATTGAACATAAATCTGTTTTAAATCCTGTTAAATACCTTACTAGAAAAGGATATAAAGTTCATTTTTTAAAAGTTGATAAAAACGGTTTAATAGATATAGACCATTTAAAAAACTTAATAAATAAAAAAACTTTGCTTGTCTCTGTAATCCATGGGAATAATGAAACAGGGGTTGTGCAAGATGTAAAAGAGATAAATAGAATATGCAAAGAAAAGGAAATTTTCTTTTTTTCTGATACAGCCCAGTCTTTTTTAAAAGAAGATATTTCTGATGTAGATTTCCTTTCTGTTTCTGGACATAAAATAAATGCTCCTAAGGGAATAGGATTTTTTAAAAAAAGAAAAAATATAAAACTAACCCCCCTTCTACATGGTGGAGGACAGGAATTTGGGCTTCGGTCTGGAACGGAAAATGTTCTTGGTATAAAAGCTTTAGCTGAAGCTATAAAAATGTGGAAAGAAAACAGAAATAGATTTTTACAGCATCTTATAGAGTTAAAGAAAACATTTATTTCTTTAATTGAAAAAGAACTCCCAGGAGAGGAAGTTGTAAGCCAGCATGTGAAAACGCTTCCTCATATAGTCTCTATTATTTTTAGAAATGTGGATGCACAGACGCTAATAATGGCTTTAAATGCACAGGGTATAGAAGTATCTTCTGGTTCTGCCTGTTCTTCAGGAACTCCTTCCCCATCTCATGTTTTACTGGCTTATGGCTTTTCAGAAAAGGAAGCTTTAAGTTCCGTTCGTTTTTCTTTTAGCATTTTCAATACTCAGGAAGAAATTGAGTTTACTATAATTCAGTTGAAAAACATTTTAAATCGTTTGTCTAACTTCCCTAATCTCTTCTCTTTTTAAGAAATTTGAGCATTTTTTCAGCAACTTCTTCAGGAGAAACATTATATTCTCCTTTTTCAATAAGTTCTTTGATTCTCCGAATTTTTGCCCGTCGCAACTGCTGTTCCTCCTTCTCTTCGTACTTCTCTTCACTCTCCCCTTCCGGACTCCTTAGTTTTTTTTCTTCTTTGAAAGTTTCTTCTCTTTTCTTCTCATTCACTTTCCTCTCCTGGGTCATCTATCTTTCGGTATAATTTTCATTACACTTTAACACAGGCGCAAGAGGGAATATATGGTTTTATCTATTGACAGCTTTTCGGATATTTTAGGAATATCACTAATAAATAACAATAAACCCCTCATTAGAGAATCTTTTTATAAAATAAAACCATATTCAGAACTTATTATCGCAAGATTATCGCAAATATTTTGTGAATTTTCTTTAAAAAAAGAAGAGATTACAAAAATTGTAGTAAATAAAGGACCAGGAAGTTTTACTTCTCTTAGAGTAGGTATAACTGTTGCAAAAACTATAAGCTATGCCCTAAATATTCCAGTTTACGCCTACATAAGTTTAGATGTAATGGCGTATAGATATAGATATTTTAAAGGAAATATTACAGTTCTTGTAAATGCAGGAAAAGGAGAGATTTATATAAGAAGATATATATCTGATGGAAAAAATATAAAGCCTATATCTGAAATAACTTTGGAAAAATTAAAACTTTTTCAAGAAAAAGATACAAATGGGCTTATTATTACAAAAAACGTAAATATAGATAAACAACATATAGAAATAGTAGATGATTTATCTGTTGATGGTTGTTTTTATGCTTTAAAACAAAATCTACAAGAAGATGTTATGAGGCTAGAGCCTTTGTATATCAGGGGTTTATAAATGGATTTTTTAATGTTTTATCCTCAGCAAGGTTATAGGCAAGTTTCACAGCCTCAATAAAAGAAGAGGGGTCTGCTACTCCTTTTCCTGCTATATCATAGCCTGTCCCATGGTCTGGAGACGTTCTTATAAAAGGAAGCCCAAGTGTAATATTAACCGCTTTTTTGAAACAAAGCAGTTTTAATGGAATGAGCCCCTGGTCATGATACATTGCGAGGTATGCATCAAACTCTTTTCTTCTGTTAAAAGCAGTATCAGCAGACAAAACTCCTTCTACTAAAAGACCTTCTTCTTTCAAAGAATCAACAGCAGGTTGTATTATTTCAACCTCTTCAGTTCCTATATTCCCTCCGTCTCCTGCATGGGGATTAAGACCTAAAACAGCAATTTTTGGATTTTGGATTTTAAATTTTTCTTTTAGCTCTTTTATAAGAAGTTTTGTTTTTAATCTTATTCCTGTATATGTGATTTTAGAAGGAACGTCTTTTAAAGGGATATGAGTTGTCATTAAAGCTACTTTTAACTCATCACAGGCAAGCATCATAATATAGTCAAAAACTCTTGCCTTATACGCAAGATAATCTGTGTGTCCAGCAAATTTAAAGCCAGCTTCCATAGTATATTTTTTAGATATAGGAAGAGTTACTAAAGCGTCTATCTGCTCCTTTAAAATATCATTTGTTGCTGCTCCAAGATAAGCAATAGATGCTTTTCCTGTTTCTACAGAAGGTTTTCCAGGAATATACTCTTTGTCCTGTATATTTATCAAATAAAATCCTTCTGTATATGCTTCTGTTGGAAAAAGAATTTCTTTTATATCTATCTTTTTTCCAAGTTTTCTGGCTGTTTCTTCTATGATTTTTTTGCTGCCGTAGATGACATACGAAGCTTTTGGAAGCTTATCAAGAGATTTAACAAGTATTTCTGGGGATATACCTGCAGGGTCACCTAAGGTAATCCCTATCTTTTTCACCATACAACAACCTTATCAGCCTTTTCTATAATATCTATTATATCCTCATAAGATAGACATTTATCTTCTGGAATTCTTATATTTCTAGCTTCTACATCCTCTTTACAGGCTGCCCAGTTTTTATCATCAGATAAAGGTCTTAAAACAGCATCCTGAATAAGAATAATAAAATCCTCATCTTCAAGCATTTCTATCTCAGGAAAGTCTGCAGGTCTTTTTATAATCCAGACTGTATTTACCATGAGAGCACAACCTCAGAATCTTTTATTAACTCTGCTATATCATCTTTGGGCATAACTTTTATTTCTGCTGGCCATTTTTTAAGTATAAGTCCTCTTTCTCTTATAGCTTCCTCTTCTGCTATGATTTCTGCACCCATCATACCAAGGGCTTCTATTGATTTATCAAAAGGTTCTATTCCTATAAGCTGAGGCTTCCAGTCTGTAAGAGAATAAACACCATCTTTTATAAAAACAACATGCATTTTGTGTTCCATAGATGCACCTACAGCAAGTCTTAGAGCCTCAAAAACCTTCCAGCTAAAAGGATTAGATTTTATTAAAACAACAACCTTTTTCTTTGCCACTGTTAGCTCCCTTAATCAAAAATCAGAACTTTATCTGCTTCAGTCATAAGTTTCGCAAGACCATACATACTACTACTTTCTGCCCAGCTTTCAGGTTTTATTTTCCTCTGTTCTGCATTGTGGGCACAGTAATAAACCTCAAGACCTTTTTCATGAAGATTCTTTATCTCTTCCCTAAGAAGACAGTATTCCCCGTTTGCCATAAAAAAGATTTTTGTTTTGTGATTTCTCTTTAAAGATGCCTCTATAAGTTTTACAACTGTATTAAAATCGTGAGAATAAGGATTGCTTGCCATAATTATCAAAAGGTTCATCTTACCTTCCTTACAATTACTTCCCAGAGATTTTCACCAATCTGTTTTACTTCTAATACTTCCTGACCTTCTTCTCTCATACTCTTAGGAACATTCTCAACAGAAGGTTTATAATCTAAAATAACCCTTAAAATTTGTCCTGGCTCCATCTGTTCAAGAATAAGCTTACTTTTTACAAAAGTAAAGGGACAAACCTCCCCTTTTAAGTCTAGCTCTCTATCTATTTTTATCTCTTCCATTTTCTTCTCCTTTAGAAATGAACATCACAGGATTGGTCATACTCTATAAGCTCTTTTATAGTTGGATTTTCTCCACATAAAGGACACTTTTTATCTTTTCTAAGTTTTACAACATTAAACTCTGTTGTCAGTGCATCAAAAACAAGTAGTTTTCCTACGAGAGGCTCTCCTATTTCAAGGATAAGTTTTAATGCTTCATTTGCCTGTAATGTTCCCATAATACCACCTACAACCCCTAGAAGACCTGCTTCCTGACAGGAAGGAACAAGTCCTGGTGGAGGCGGTTCAGGGAATAAACATCTATAACAAGGAGAATTTTCTTTATCTCTATAATCAAAGGTTGTAAGCTGTCCTTCAAACCTTAGTATAGCTGCAGAAACTAAAGGCTTTCCTAAGAAATAACACGCATCATTTACTAAAAATCTTGTTGGAAAATTATCAGAACCATCAAGGACAACATCGTAGTCTTTTATAATATCTAAAACATTTCCTTTATGTATTCTTTGATTGTATGCGATAACATTTACATCAGGGTTTAAAGCTTCAAGGGTCATTTTTGCTGATTCAACTTTAGGAGTTCCTACCCTTTCTGTGTTATGCAAAATCTGTCTTTGTAGATTTGAAAAATCTACAACATCAAAATCTACAATGCCTATTGTTCCAACTCCGGCGGCTGCAAGATAATAAAGAGCAGGAGAACCAAGACCTCCAGCTCCAACAACAAGAACTTTCGATTTAAGAAGTTTTTCTTGTCCTTTCCCTCCAACTTCAGGGAGGATTATATGTCTGCTGTATCTTTTTATCTGCTCTTCAGTAAATTGGAAAGACATTTACCCACCTCTTGTATTAATAGAAATATATATAATATACCTTAAACTTAAGGGTTTCTAAAATGAGGATTATCCTTTTTTCTCTATTTTTTCAAGGATTTTAGTGTATCCTTCTATTAAATCTCCAAGGTCAAATCTAAATCTGTCTTTGTCTAAACTTTCTCCTGTTTTTGCATCCCAGAATCTACATGTATCAGGAGATATCTCATCAGCTAAAACAATTTCTCCATCTTTTCTTCCAAACTCAAGTTTAAAGTCTACAAGTATAATCCCCTGTTCTTTCATAAATTCTCTAAGTATGTCATTTACTTTTAGTGCAAGTTCTTTCATTTTTTGGACTTCTTCAGGAGTTGCTAAATTCATAGCGTATATATGCTGCTCACATATAATAGGGTCATGAAGTTCATCATTTTTAAGATAAAACTCAACAAGTGGCGGGTTAAACTCTGTTTTCTCAGGTATACCTAATCTTTTTACAATAGAACCAGCTGCAAGGTTTCTAACAACAACTTCAACAGGTATTATTTCAACTTTTTCAATAAGCATTTCTCTATCTGAAAGTTGTTTTATAA
>JAADDV010000093.1 GCA_013153795.1 Aquificota bacterium
AAGGTTATGGGCAAAGGAAAATTTCCATAAGAACAATAAAATCATTAATAGAAAAATCATATTTGTTTTTTCTCCTAATTTTGTTTGCAGATTTTTAAAGAAGGTTTTTTAACATGAAAAAGACCCTATAGCATATAGCTATAGGGTCTTGGAGATTTTGAAAATTTTATTTTTTCTCTTTTACGAGAGGTAAGATTGTATAGATTCTTGAATAACCTCTTTGAACATAAAGAAGAACACTATCATCACCTTTCTTCTCAGCTTTTCTTATGATTTTCCAGAATTCTTCTGCACTTTTAACAGGCTGTTTATTAACAGTTAAGATAATATCCCCTCTTCTTAGTCCTGCTTGGTCAGCTGGAGAACCAAATTTTACACCATAAACTAAAACACCATAAGGAACTTTAGGAATTCTGTATCTTTCAACAAGCTCAGGAGTGATGTCTTTTACTATAAGACCATATTTAGCTTCAAGTTCCTGCATATTTCCTGAAATATCTTCCTCATCTTCCCAAGATGTTGTGATTACCTCAATGTTTAGTTTTTTACCATTTCTTATAATTGTTAAAGTAATTTTTGTTCCTGGAGGATTTCTCATAATAAGTTTTTGAAGGTCATTAACATCTTCTACTTCAATTCCATTTACAGCGATAATAATATCCCCTGGTTTTATACCTGCTTTATCTGCTGGTCCTCCTTTCTGAACCTGAGCTACAAGAACACCCTTTTTAACACCAAAATGTTTTGCAAGCTCTGGTGTTAGAGGCTGTATATAAACACCAATTTTACTTCTTCTAACCTTTCCATATTTTAAAATTTGCTCCATTACCCATTTTGCCTGATTTATAGGAACAGCAAAACCAAGTCCTTGAGCACCCATTATAATAGCTGTGTTTATACCTATAACTTCTCCATCTATATTTATTAATGGACCTCCTGAGTTACCTGGGTTGATAGCTGCGTCTGTTTGAATAAATCCTTCTCCTGGGTGTCCTTCAATTTCTCTATCTAAGGCTGAAACAATTCCCATTGTTACTGTCTCTGTAAGACCAAGAGGACTACCTATTGCAATAACAGATTGACCAACTTTAAGCTTGTCTGAATCTCCAAGAGGAAGTTTATGTTTTTCTGCATAATCTTCTATATTATCTTCAAAAGGAACAGCAATTAAGGCAACATCACTTAATTTATCTTTTCCTATAATCTCTGCCTTTAAAACTGTCCCATTTTTAAATTTTACTTTTATATCTGTAGCATTTTCTATAACGTGATTATTTGTAAGTAAATATACTTTTTCTTTTTTTCTATCAACTTTAACAATAAAACCTGAACCTAAACCTTCCTGTCTATATTCAAAATCTTTAGGAAGTCCAAAAAATTCATTAAAAGGAAATTCTGCAAAAGGATTTCTTATTTTTATTTCTCTTACAGTGAAAATAGTAACAACCCCAGGAAGAGTTTGTTCAACAAGTTTGATTCTCTCTTGCTCTATTTGTTTTAAAAGAGATGCTGAAGAAATTTGAAATACAGATAAATAAAAAAATAAAAGCAAAGTTAATAGATGATGCGGTTTCCTCAATTTACTAACCTCCTTTTTTTAAATTTTAATAAATGATAGGGTAATAATTAATAATAATTAACATGTGAAATAGAAGTGAATACTTTGTTTAATATAAAATGTTTTTAACAATTTGTCAGGATATTTTACACTCTTAAGGAGGATTTATGAAAATTAAAGGTTTTTTGATAGATTTGGACGGAGTTTTAGTTAAAGGTGATTTTGAACCTTTAGAAGGGGCTATAGAGTTTATTTCTTTACTAAAGGATAAAAATATACCTTTTAAAATAGCTACTAGCAACTCCCAGTATTCTCCAGAAGAGCTGGCAAAAAAGCTTCAAGAAAAAGGGTTTAAAATAGAAAAAGAAGATATTCTTTCTCCTCTTTCTATAGCTCCGATTTATTTAAAGGAGGAAAATATAAAAACTCTTTTTGTGATAGGTTCAGAAAATCTGAGAAGATATTTAAAAGAAAAGGGTTTCAGTATAAAAGATGATGAGTTTGTAGATGGTGTTCTGGTAGGTCTTGATAAAAATCTTTCTTTTGAAAAGCTAAAAACTGCAACAACTGCCTTAAAAAGAGAAAAAGCAAAGCTTTTTGCTTTAAATGGAAATAAAATATCTCAGGATAATGATGGAAAGCTTTTTCCTGGTGTTGGTTCTGTTGCAAAAATGCTCAGCTTTGCTTGCTCTTGTAATGAAGATTTTAAGCATTTTGGAAAAATGAGTGATGTGTATAACAAAATAGCTTTTAAAGAGCTTGGATTAAAACCTGAAGAGATAGCCATTATCAGTGATGATTTGTTTGTAGATGTTGCAGGATACCAATCTTTAGGGCTTACAGGCATTTTCATGACAACAGGAAAATATTCTGAAGAGGATATAACAGAAGAAGCAAAACCAGATTTTGTTTTTCATTCTTTAAAAGAACTTATTAAAAAGCTGGGGTTGTCTTGATGCTAAAAAAAATAAAAGCTTATGCAGAACTTGTTAAGTTTGAACATACTATTTTTGCTCTTCCTTTTGTTTTTGCGTCTATTTTTATTCTTGAAAAGGGACTTCCTCCTTTAGAAAAAGTTTTCTGGATTTTAGTTGCTGTTGTTGCTGGTAGAACTGCAGGAATGGCTTTTAATAGATTTTTTGACCTTCCATTTGATAAGCTTAATCCCCGTTCTAAAAACTGGGCTTCTGTTTCAGGACTTGTAAAACCTATAGAGATTTTGTCTTTAGCTGTTTTCTCGTCAGCTGTTTTGGTTTTTGCCGCGTATCAGCTTAATAAACTAGCTTTTTATCTTTCTCCTATTGCTCTGGCTCTTCTTATTTTTTATCCTCTTGGAAAAAGGTTTACAAACTTTGTTCATCTTATTTTAGGAGCTGTTTATTTTATTATTCCTATTGCTGTTTCTGTTGCTTTAGAAGGCAGAGTTGATATTTCTATGGTTACTCTTGGACTGGGAATGGCTTTTTGGGTTTCAGGTTTTGATATTTTGTATGCTCTTCAGGATATTGAGTTTGATAGAAAGGTTGGTCTTCATTCTATTCCTGCTAAATTTGGAGTAAAAAAGGCGCTTCTTTTTGCTAGATTTTTTCATTTTTTAACATTTGTTTTTCTTATGCTTACTGGCTATCTAGCAGGACTTGGAACAATATACTTTGTTGGAGTTATTATTCTGTCGGCATTTTTAGTATACGAGCATTCTCTCATTAAAGAAAATGATTTATCAAAAATAAATGTGGCATTTTTTACAATAAACGGGTATGTAAGCATTTTATATTTTATCGTTGTTTTACTTGATGTTTATCTTTAAAGAATTTGATAAAATCTACACAAAAAGGACACATCAGAAACATAATAAAAACTAACAAAAAGTTTCTGATAGTGTCCTTCGCCTATCTTTTGATAGGGAATTACTATCGGCTATGTCTTTTATGACACTCGCCGAATACTTGCCAAATAAATTAAACTTTATTGGTCTTGATAGCTTGTCTAACCAGTTTGGCAGTTTTAAAAACTGCTCTCTTACTCTTTTTCCTAATCCCTTAATTGCTATATTTAATGCTCCAT
>JAADDV010000059.1 GCA_013153795.1 Aquificota bacterium
CTTTATCCTTCCTAAAGCAGAGTTCTATCTCATCACTATGTATAAACATTCTTCCAAATCCAAAGAACAGAAAGAGAAGCATAAAAAAGACTAATATAGATATAAGCAGGTCCTTCATTGTTCCTCTGCCTCCCTCTTTGCCTTTTGTAGCTGTTTAACTTTTTCTAAAAATTCCTTTCCTTTGCTTCTTATATCCGTGCCTTTAATTTCAACCAGTTTACAGGTGCTTTTAATCCTTGATATTATTGAAGGACTTAATCGTTCTTCTAAACTTGGAAGGTCATTTTGGGTATTTATATATGAGTTTGATGTGATTATTATAGGCTTCATATCGTTGTATCTGTTGGATATTATGTAATGGATAATATCTTTTGACCATTCTGATAACCTTTCATTTCCGAGGTCATCTAAAACCAGAATAGGAACTTCTAAGATTTCTTTCAGTAGGCTATTTTCTGATTTTCTTTCCTCATAGAGCTTTTTGACTTCAAATAGCATTGAGATAGTGTTTATAAAATATCCTTTTATTCCGTATTTTGTGTATATTTCTTTTATTATGGAGACTGCTAAATGTGTTTTGCCTGTTCCCGGTGGTCCTACAAACATTAGTCCATTTCCTTTCTGGAATGCTTTTAATTCAATGTAGCTTTTTACAATAGAAAGAGCTTTTTTATGTTCCTTTGAAAGAATTAAGAAGTTTTCCAGAGATACATCTTCATATCTTTTAGGTATGTTCAGGGCTTTTATGACCTCTTTACTAACCTTTCTTTGACATATACATTTTCTAACGAAACCATTTGTTTCAACCCAACCTGTATCCATGCATTTTTCACATGCCATAACAAGCTCCTCTAAATTTATATTTTTTGCAGTTCCTCTAATTCATCTTTAGTAGTTAGCTTTGTATAGTATTTTAAAGTGGTGTTTATGTCTTTGTGTCCAACCCATTTAGCTACTGTTATAGGCTTTATTCCTTTTGCAACCATATAGGAAATATAAGTATCCCTAAACCTGTGAGCTGTGATATTTATTCCAAGGTCTTTAGAAAGTTTATGAAAGTAAGACTTTACATTGTGTCTATCTATTGTAATTATCTTCTTCTGGACATCATTGTAGTATGTAAACAGCGTTTTACCCTTCAGTTTAGGATGCTTTCTCTTGACTATAAAATCTATGAAATCATCTCTATATTCGCCTTTTAGTATAAGTGGAGCTTCTCTTGATTTGTTGAATTTACTTATCTCTGGTCTAACTCTAACAAATATCTGATTTTCCTTTTCAATAATATCATCAGGTAATAACTGCACGGCTTCTGATACTCTTAAACCAAAACCATACAAGGTTAAAGTAAGGTAATAGTAAACCTTATTTGTAATTTTCAAATGATTAAAAATCTGCTTCAACTCAAGTTCCGAGTAAGGCTTTGCACTTTCGGTTTGACTTCTTTTTCTGTAAATCCTCTTGTCTGCAAGCCATTTTCCACCTGCAAATTCTACAAGTTCTTTTGTTCGGTTTAATACCATTTTTATTGTGGTAGGAGATAGATTTTTGGATTTCAGATAGTCTATAAACTTTTCTATATCAGTTTCCATTAGAACCAGATTGTCTGATAACAAGCCATAGTCCTCTGCCCAGATTTCAAAGTGGTTAAGTAGTTTTTCATACCGGTCTATTGTCTTATCAGATAAACCTGATTTTTTGAGTTTGTTTAGATATATGTTTATTTTATCTTTGATGTTTTTTTCAGATATTATCATCATAATCTCCACAACTCCTTTAAAATCCCTTTTTCATAACATTCTTTGGAAAATATTTTGGCTAAACCTATATGTTTCCATTTTCCTTGAGGGGCTTCTCCTAATATGGATTGCATATAGTTGAAAACAGAAAATTTTCTATATACCGACTTCATTATGTTTTCTCCAATAAAGAATTGTTAGGTTTTTTCTTTGATTTCTGCATTTTTTTCATCTTCTTTAATAAACAAAGAAGGTCTAAGCATCATAAATAAACCCAAACCCAGCATTATTACCAGAAGCACTATTCCTATTGTCTTGATAACTTCAGGATTGAAAGTATCAAGGAAGCCTTCCCATGGATTGTTTTGTTTTTCTTGTTCCGGTAAGAATTGGAAAAAAGAGGAAGCTATGTTAGATACTAAAACAAGAGATATTACCAGAACTATCCCCATCATTATAATCTTGAAAGCTTCGCTGATAGAACGGTCTGTTAATACTTCTCTCTTTTCGTATTCTGTTAGTGGTCTTTTCCGTATTGGAGTTGAAGGAGTTATACCTTTTGTCTGGTTCTCTACTGCTACAGATTTTAGAATGCTGAATTCTTCTTCGTTAACTTCAAAGGGGATAACAGTTCCATCGCTTAGTAAAACCCCTATTTTTGCTTTTGGATTTTTAGGACCACCTGTGGCGATTGCACCAAAGGTTGCTCCAAGTAAAATTCCGTCTATAATGCTGTCCTCTCCTCCAGATGCGTCTATTAATCCACCAATGATAGCTCCAGAAGCTATATTGCTCTTTAATCTTTCAATGTATTTTTTGTATTCTTCTCTTTCACTCTCCTGTAGTGTTTTGTAGTCAAGGATAGCAACAATCTGGTTCATTTTGATTTCCGTGATAAGACCTTTTAGATTTTTTTCTTTGTCTGGAATTTCTTGTATTATCTTTCTCTCTAAATCAATTCCGTAAGTTCTGCCGTCTTTTAAGTTCTTCATTTTATTACCTCCTTCTTTATTTTAAATCAATTTTCATCAAAACACGATACCAGAATATAAATTCTGGTAAATCCTTTAATTTCAACAATTCAATAAGTATATACCTCTGAAACTGTTGATTTTACTTGTTTAGAGGCTTCCAGTTCTATTGATGTAATTCTTCTTATAAAATCATTCCAGTTCTTGTTGCCTTTTAGCAGGTTCTTTATATAAGGGCTTTTGTTAGCAACGACTATTGCATTGTGTCTTATAACATTTAAAAATAGCATTTCATTTGGTTCTCCCATAAATTCTGTAGCTGTAATAAAAAGCGGTGTGTTTGCAATGCTTGTTATGCCTTGATAATTATCCAGAGCATATTTGATTACTCTTATAATATCGCCACTTTTTTCTTTTGATGATAAATCATCAAGGAATTTTTGAAGCTTAAACTCCCAAATTAGATTTTTGTTTTTGCAATATCTATTTACAATTTCTTTTACTTTTTTCTTTGTAAGTTTCTTCATTTTCTCTAACCTTTATGGTATGTCATATTTATGTGTTTGTATTAACAATATATTACAATGTAATGCAATGTCAAGACACTTGTGGTGAAAAATTCCGTTTTATATATAAAAGAATATTTGGAGGTTAAAAATAGGATGAGAAGAAGGAAGGCAAAAGAAGTGGAGCTGGTTAGGATAGTTTATTTACTTATATTCATAATTCTAATTACTATATGGAGTTTCTCCAGTAAAGGTTTGAGTTCCATAATCGCTATCAAAGTAGCTGTTTATCTTATTTTTAATTAAGTTGGGGTCTATCTGCCCTTTCATTTTTGCTTCTAAATAAGTTTGCAATTCAGACCAATCCATCGCATCAAAATCAAGCTTTTGCAAGTCTTCCC
>JAADDV010000089.1 GCA_013153795.1 Aquificota bacterium
GACCATAAAAAATTTAAAAAATTGGATTCAAAAAAAATCTCTAGTATAAAACTTAATAAATCTCATTGGAAAATTTTAAAAAGATTTATTTCTGAAGAAGAATTACTTTCTTTACTCAAAGAAGAAAAAGTTATTAAAGCTGAAGTGAAAAAGAGTTCTGAAATTATATTTTATACAAAAAAACGAGGTGCTCAAGATTTAGGCTTTGTATATATACGAGGAATTATTGATTTAGGTTTAGAATTTGAAAATCTATTTTTAGACAGAAAACAAAAAGAAAAAATTAAGAATGGAATTTTAGAAAAATCTAAAAGATCTATTTTAGAAAATGCCTTAATTCTCTCAGTCAAAAAAGAAGTTGACTTAAATGAAATTTTAAAATTTTTAACAAAATAGAAAACTATCTAAGATAGTTTTTTTATTTTCCAGCACCTTCAAGGTGTACCGATGCTTCGCATCAGTACACCTCAAAAGTGTTGAAAAATCCTAGTAAAATACTAAAAAATTTAAAATATAAAAAGCCACGAAAGAACCTTTCGCAGCCGACAAGTCGGCTGCTATCAGCCGACCAATAAACCATTGTGCCAGAACATGCCCAAATAATCTAGACATTTCTGACAAGTATGATTTGTTTCGCAAGCATAGTGCATATTGCACTTCGGGTTATAAATATAACCCTCTACTTGCACTTCATCGCAATGCTGCTGAATTCCGAACATGTGCCCAGCTTCATGCTTCACAACATTTGCGATAAAGTTAAAGTTTTTTTGTCTGCTTTTTGGTAAAGCCAAACAGAAAAACCCATAAGCGAAACTCCCCGCACCCCAACTCGCATTGGAATGAGTAAAAGACATATCTGTGATGTATACTTCTGCTACATCACTGTCTTTCTAGGCTTCTGCCAACCTCTCTTTATTTAGACGACCATTAACTATCGCCTCTACCAAGTTAGATGCTGCCTGATCATTACTTTCATAACTCTCTATATAACAAGTAAACCGAACCCCAAACTCTCTGCTAAATTTTACAATCTCTCGTGCGACAAATTTTGCAAACTCTTTTCCAAAATACTTTGGATAAAAAATTCGCACCTCTTTTTTTTGCCACCAATTTTTCTTAGCCACCCATGACTGTTTGCCTGTGCCTGCAGCTAAACCAAAACTAATTGCACTTTGACTCAAAGATCTTTTATCTAATTTTCCTATCATAATATACCTCCTGTTTTCTTTCTTTTTAGGCTATAAAGCAATCTCTCTTCTCGTCAAAATACCTCAATATTTTCGCGACAAAATCTGCTAGTCAAATCTATGCAGAATTTTGAGAAAAATACTTTTTTCTCAAAATTCTGCATAGATTTGACCTCTTAGATTGGTTTCTGGATGACTGCTAACGCAGTCATCCTTTTTTAATTTAAATTAAAAAGTTTTTCCCTTTCCCGTTGATTGAAGATATTGTATCACAATCTATTCTATTTGTCAAGCTTTTTGGAATATTTTGTTGAAAAAGTGGATAATTTGAGGATATGGACATCGAGTGTAGCGAGTAGTCCATATATATTTTACACATCCACGCATTTTTCAAGAAGCCGGGTTTATTTTTTAAGATACCCGGTATGACACAGCAACACAATTCACACAACCACTTAACATACCAGGTATCTCAAACTACAAACCCGGCTTCATCACACAAGCACTTAACACCCCAAGAGTATTCCAAGAGTATAGGGACTGTCTCAGCTATGGCGAGGGTGTAGAATAAAAAAAACCAAATTTTTTTGGTGACAATTTTTTTTATTATTTTTTTCCAATATTTAAATGTGCATAAGCTTTTTCCGTAACTTCCCTCCCCCTCGGAGTTTTTTTAATCAAACCAAGCTGTAGAAGATAGGGTTCATTCACTTCTTCCACGGTGGCTGTTTCTTCGGAAAGTGAAGCAGCGATGGTTCCCAGCCCTACAGGACCTCCATCATATTTTTCCATAATAGTTTTTAAAATTCTTCGGTCCATTTCCGACAATCCTAATTCATCCACTCCGATCATTTCCAAAGCTTCGTTCACAATATCCTCACTTAATTTCACTTCTTTTATCTCTGATAGGTCTCTGGCTCTCTTTAAAAGATAATTAGAAGTTCTAGGAGTATACCGAGACCTTTTAGCAATCTCTAGAGCAGCTTCGTCAGAAATGGGTACTTCCAAAATAGCTGCGGAATTTTTAATAATCTGTTTCAATTCTTCATCACTATAAAATTCCAATCTAAAGACTCCACCAGAAAAACGACTTCGCAAAGGAGATGACAAGGAAGAAACTTTTGTAGTTGCTCCAATTAAGGTAAATGAAGGTAATTCTAGTTGTACAGTCCTGGCCGACGGACCTTTCCCCACAATAATATCTAGAGTTCCATTTTCCATAGCTGGATACAAAACTTCTTCAATATTTTTATTTAATTGATGAATCTCATCAATGAATAGAATATCCCCATCGGAAAGATTGGAAAGGATTGAGGCTAAATCCCCAACTTTTTCAATGGCCGGTCCTGATGTTATTTTTATGGCTGCACCGATTTGGTGAGCAATAAGATAAGAAAGTGTGGTTTTGCCCAAACCTGGAGGTCCATAAAAAAGGATATGCTCGGGCACATGACCTCGTTTTTTGGCTGCCATTAAAAGAATATCAAGATTTTTTTTAATTAATTCTTGTCCAATATAATCTTCTCATTTTGTCGGCCTTAATAAATTATCTAGTTGAACTTTACTCATATCTAAATTTTAACATACTTTTCAATTTTCTATGACCTGTGGATAACCCTTGTTTTTATTCTTTTTTTTATGTATAATTTTTCCATAGGCTAAAAAGCCTTTAATTATAAGTCCTTTGAGTGATACTCAAATTAATAAATATATAAATATGAATAGAAAAGAATTAGTAGACTTTATCGCTGATAAAGTTGATACAACAAAAGCAGATTCAGAAAGAATGGTGGAAGCTTTCATGGAGGCCGTTACAACTACTTTAGCAAAAAAAGATTCTGTGGTTTTAACAGGTTTTGGAACTTTCTCAACTTCTGAAAGAGCAGCTAGAACAGCTAGAAACCCAAGAACTGGAGAGACAGTTAATGTTTCAGCTAGAACAGCACCAAAATTCAAACCAGGAAAAAAATTAAAAGACGCTGTAAATGCATAGTCTTTTTTTTATTTCTTTTTTTAACAAGCAAGGTCCTGTCCTGATTCAGGATAGGCCTTGCCTGTTGAAAAGAAATTAGCTTTAGCTCTATGATATAATTCTTTCATGAAAAATAGAATAAAGTCGGTATTCTTTGGGACACCGCAAATCTCGGTTGATTTTTTGGAGAAATTAAAAGAAAAAGATTTTTTCTTTGATTTATTAATCACCAATCCCGACAGACCTGTGGGAAGAAAAAAAGTTTTAACTCCTAGCCCTGTAAAATTATGAGCTCAGGAAAATAATATAGAAATTTTAAGTCCAAAGAAATTAAGTAATAATATTTTAGAAAAATTAAAATCTTATGACTTGTTTTTTGTTTTAGCCTATGGAAAAATTTTTAAAAAAGAATTATTAGATTTGCCAAAATTTGGAACTTGGAAC
>JAADDV010000011.1 GCA_013153795.1 Aquificota bacterium
AGGAAAGTTTATAATCAACGGAATTTCAAGAGGGTCATGAAGAAAAATAAGTTCGCCTTGTTTTAAGTAGCTTATCCTTTTTTTCAGCCCTTCAGGAATTCGTTTGTAAAATTTTTGCGATATTTCAAATTCTTCGCTTCTACCGATTAAAAATGTGGAACAGTTTCCAAGAACACCTTCCTCAATTTGAGAAGCGAATTGTTCAGCTCCTATAAGTGTTAATCCCACACTTCTTCCTCTAGCAGTAATATCAACAATAAACTCTTTAATAGTAGAAGAACTTCTTCCTGCGGGAGCAAACTTATTTAGCTCGTCAACAAATATTGATACTCTTGAAGGAAAATCTGCAAGACTTCTTCCATCTATATTGTTTTCTCCACGTTTCTTCAACGGAAGGATATTTTGCAAAACGCTTAAGACAGAGTAAAATACCATTCTTTGTTCATTATCTCTTAACGGTTCTATGTCAATTATCCATAAATCACTTATATCAAGATTCATAACATCTAAAACCCTACCATTTGGTCTTCTTCTTTCAATAATTGAGGAATTTCTGATTATCTTCCTCATTCTATTCAAGAACTTACTTAAAGTTGATGTATGAACAGGTGTTGAACCAATGTTTACATAGTTGCCTCGCGCATCTCCAAGAGTATTGGAAAGATTATCTATAAGGTCATCAAAAGTTGTTCTTCCGTCATCATATTCCTCACATATTGCACTCACAATTGTTTCTAATTTTTCATCAATATCGGATGGGTTAAAGAGAGCAAGTATTGTATGGTCCCCTAATGAAATTAGGTCCTGAAGCCCGTATGAAAAATCTCTTCCTGGTTCAAATATTCTTGCATCTCTAAATATCCTTATAGGATCTATTCCATTTTCATAAGCCACTTTCCACATACCTGCTGTCGTTGGGTCTTCATTTTCAAGGTTTTCTAGGGCTTCATCCATGTTGCTAAATGGAACTTCCATAATATCAAGTAAATCCCTCTCCTTTACGTTAAATGCTATAACCCCAAGAGTTTTATCAAATCTTTCGTTTTCATGCATCTTTGCTGAATAAGAGAGTGCAGAAGCTATTAGAAATAAAGCATAACTCGTTTTACCTGCCAATCCCGATTTTCCTGTAATGTTTACATGTCCAGCCTTGTAGCCAAAGATATTTGAAAATGAACCATAAACAGGAACAATTCTTCCATAACCATCTTTTACAAATCCCGTTAGAACTTTATCTTCCTCCTCTTTTATCATTTGCGAAAAAGCTTCTTCTAATGTTTCTGCTTTTGATTTAAAAAGAGGATACGGATTCGTCAAGGGAATGTTTTTGCCATCGTTTCTATAAACAAGAATAGCACTTCCCTGTTTTATAATTGGAAACCTTGTTTGACTTTCTACTTCAGCTTTTCCCAGCCCCCAACTTGCAAAGTGTTCAAATAAACTCTTCTTTTCTGAAGAAGCTTTAATGTTTTCAACCAAGCCTATAGCGTATCTATTTCTTCCAATATCAACTTCTATAAGTTCTCCCGGTTCTAAATAAATGTCATCTTCCGGTTTTAACCAAAAGTGAAATCCGTAAGGTTCAGAAGGAGTTTCCTGTGTAATTGCTACTCTACCTATAACTCCTTCTATGGTTTCCTCTAAATCATATTCTATAAATTTTTCCTCTTCAGTTTCTAAAGTTGATTTTGTTTCTTCATACTTTAACCCGTAATAGTCTTTTTCGCGTTTTATTATTTGAACTACTACCTTAAGAGCTTCTACCCTCTTGTCACCTTTTTCCTCAAGCTTTGGAATGGTTTTATGCTCTAAATCCCAAAGATTAGGATTTTTCTTTAATATTTTTATTACCCAATTTACAAACTCTCTCCGGGATTCTTTATCTTGCCAACCACCAGCTTTCAAAATATCTTTTAAATCTTTAGCTGTCTCAAGTTTTCTTTTCAATTCTTCCCATCTTATACTCATTACCTCACCCCTCTTATTATGAATAAGATAGACTTATTATGAATAAGATAGACATAATAATATTAAAGTCAATAGTTTATAAAACTTTGGTTTATAATTAGTAAGTAGGGATGGAAAAGGTAAAGAAAATAATGGAAAAAATTATAAGGAAAGAAAAAGCAACGAAAATAGCAGTTAGCTATTCGGGTGGAAAAGACAGCACGGTTTTACTTCATTTAGCCTTAGAACTCGCAAAAGAAAAAAAACTTAAACTTATTATTGTTCATTCAGACACTCTCGTTGAAAATCCAATAATTCACAGACACGCAATGCAAACCTTAAGAAAAATAAAAAAGTATTGTTTAAAGAACAAAATAGAGATTGAAATAAAAATTGCTAAGCCAGATCCTGAATATACATTTTGGGTAAACTTGATAGGAAAAGGTTATCCTCTCCCTTATCATAAGTTTCGCTGGTGTCAAGATAAGCTGAAGATAAAACCTGTCAAAAAGGTGTTACATACTATAGATAAAGCAGTAATGTTCGTCGGTCTACGAAAGGATGAAAGTCTCGATAGAGCAAGGTCTCTGAAAAAAAGGTTGGAAAAAGACTTTGGAATAGAATATAATGGGTTACCTACTTATGCTCCTATGGTTGATGTATCTGAAGAAGAGGTTTGGGAATTTCTTTCAAACACCGAACCGCCATATGATAGTTCATATAAGCGAGTAATAAAAATATACAAAGAAGCTAAAGGAGAATGTCCTTTAATTCCTGATAAAGACAACTATAGAAGCGGTTGTGGAATGCGGTTCGGATGCTGGGTTTGCACATTAGTTAGGGAGGATAAAACCTTAAAAAATCAAATACTTGAAAATAAAGAATTGAAACCTCTGTATGATTTTAGAAACTATATGATAAATGTTTGTAACTTTCCTGAAAACAGAAGTGGGGTAAGAAGAAATGGAAAATTTGTAGGTAAAGGTAAGGGAGTTTTAAAGCTATCTACAAGAAAAAAACTTCTCGCAAAACTTTTAAACCTTCAGGCATCAATAGGTAAAAGTCTTATAAGCGAGGAAGAAAAGAGACTTATAAAGAAATATTGGAAAGAGGATAAAGAAAAATTTGGAAAAATAATTGAATAAAATTTTAAATTTTTAACTCTAGATATTTGAGTGTTTAAAGCAGAAAAACATTATAATATATTAAACCCATGCAGCAACGTGTTATAATAGATACACTAGCACTTATAGCTGTGGCTCAGGTTCTGAACTATAAAGAAATTTTTGGAGGTATCCCTAATTTCTTAATAAAAGAATCCCCTTTAAAACTTATATGGAATACAGCTATTTCTACAATAGAACACTTTATTATTAACAAGGAAATAGTAATTGAGCTAAATACTTTATCCTTTGATAGTAACTGGATTCCTCTTTTAAATGAATTATCACAATTTTTACAATATGAATTAGGGGCTAAAACTATAGAAACTATAGAAATATTTACCGATTTTGAGAAAAAATTTTGGGAATTTTGGGTAAATGATGGAAGGATAAATTATCTAATTAAATATTTAAAAGAAAGCTATAAAATTGTTTATGAATTTTTTGAATTGAAAAAAATTTCATAGAAGAGAAAGGGGATTCTTTTATTA
>JAADDV010000086.1 GCA_013153795.1 Aquificota bacterium
ATAGTTTTTTTCTTTCCATAAAAGCTAAAATTTTGCTTCTTCCTCAAGAAAGAAATGCATTTGGTATTATCAATAATTTAGTAAATCTTTATTATCTACCGGATATATTAAAAAAAATAGAGAAAAAAGAAATAGAAAACCTTATTCTTATAGGAGAAGATATTGTTCAACATATAGAGGAAGATAAAATGAAAGAAATTTTTATGAGCTTAAAGAATACTATTGTAATAACACCCTTCAATGATGGATTAGCTTTATCCTCTAATATAGCTATTGGCTCTTCTTTATGGTTTGAAGAAGAAGGAGAAACAGAAGGCTTTTATGGAAAGAAAAAAACTATTCCTTATATAAAAACTCTGCAAGAAAAAGATATTTTAGAAAAAATTTATTCTCAGCTTGAAGAAAAACCATTGAGAGAAAATAGCTACAGCATATCTTATTATGATTATCCAGATTTTGTAAACAATTTTATAGACCTTTGGGATTTTGGATACTTTTCTAAACGCTCAGATAACTTAATGAATTTAAAAATGAAAAATCTTTTAAAAGAAGAAATTTCTTCAGAGGAGGATTAAAATGTCACAGCAAAACAACATAGAAAATACTTTAAAAAAGATGGCTATTGTTTTAGACAAAGTTGTTAAAAAAGTAGATGAACTTGAAAAAAGAGTTACAAGATTAGAAATGAAGGTATTAGGAGAAAAAGGAAAAGAAGAGCAAACTTCTCAGTCTTCACAGATACAACCTACTCAACAAATACAACCCCAACAAATGCCACCTCAACAACCTCAACAACAGTCAGCTGGTTTTGGTAGTGGAATGGGAGGCTTTGGGACAGGTTTTCTAAGTTCTCTTCTTGGTAGCTTTGCAGGAATGAGTCTTTTTAACCTTCTTTTTAACAATGATGTTTCTCCTCATGAAGTAGCTGAAAAAGCTGGTGTTTCTGAGCAAGAACTTTCAGAAATAGAAAGTAAACTAGATGAGCTTTCACAAGAAATATCAGAAATAGACCAGAAATTAGAGGATATAGACCAAAATCTTGATGAAATAGCTCAAGATAATATAGAACCAGACATTGGTTTTGCAGATTTTACAGATACAGATATGGGATTTGATGATTCTGGATTTGATTTTGGTGGATTTGATGACGTTGATATGGTTTAAATAAATTTTCTCTTTTGCCTGCAGTTTAACTTATAATTGTATAAATATAACTGCAGGCAGGTTTTTTTATGAAAAAAGGGATAGGAAAAGCTCTAGAAGAATTTGGAAAACATCTTTTAAATATTGGTATCGTTCTAATTGTTTTTACCTTAATCCAACCTTACGTTTCTAACAGTGCGAGCATAAAAAAAGTGGTGATAATTTTATTTATTTATTTTTTTGTTGTTATCTTGGGGTTAAGTTTTATTTGGATTGGAGGAAATAGAAGTGAACGCTGAAAATACAGTTATATTTGTTGGTTTAACTATCATATTTATAGCTTTGATTATAGGTGGAGGGTTAATTGTTTTAGCAAAAATAGAAGAAAAGAAAGCTTCACAGGAGAGAAAATGAATATAAAAATGGGTGTTGCAAAAGCAGGTATAAAACCTTCTGGTGATTATGATATTCTTGTTTTAAAATTTAAACCTTCTCCATATTCAGTAGTCCTAACTCAAAACTCTTTAGCTGCTGCTCCTGTTTTATATGACAGAATGGTTAGAGAAATTCAAGAAGAAATCTCAGCTATAGTGGTAAATAGTGGAAATGCCAACGCTGCAACAGGAGAAAAAGGTCTTAAAAATGCCGAAACAATGGCTGAGCTTGTTGCAGATGGATTTGATATAGAAAAAGAAGAAGTTTTAGTGTTTTCAACAGGAGTTATAGGTGTTCAGCTTCCTATGGATAAAGTAGAAAAAGGTATAAAAGAAGCTTTAGAAAGTATGCAGGATTTAGACCTTGAACTTGCAGCAAAGGCTATATCTACAACTGATAGTTTCCCAAAATTTTATGAAACTACTGGTGAGATAGATGGAAAAATTTTTCATATAAAAGGAATTGCCAAAGGGGCTGGGATGATACATCCCAATATGGCGACAATGCTTGCTTATATTTTTACAGATGTAAAAATAGAAAAAGAACTTTTAGATAAAGCGATGAAACTTGTTGTTGAAAGAAGTTTTAACTCTATAGATGTTGATGGATGTGAAAGCACAAATGACAGTTTTCTTATTGTAGCTACGGGAGAATCAGATGTTGAAATAAATGACGAAAATAAAACCTATTTTGCAAAAAAACTTCTTGAAGTTGCTTTAGAGCTTGCAAAAATGATTGTAAAAGATGGAGAAGGTGCCACAAAACTTATACAGATAAATGTTCATCAGGCAAAAGATAAAGAAGAAGCTAAAGCTGTAGGAGAGGCTATTGCGTTATCAAACCTGTTTAAAACAGCAATGTTTGGAAATGACCCAAACTGGGGAAGAATTTTGTCAGCTGTAGGACAACTTCATCTTGATATAGATTTTTCTAAAGTAAAGTTATATCTTGGAGATTATCTTCTTTATAGTGGTGAGCCGATAGATTTTGATAGAAAAGGAGCAGAAGAGTATCTAAAAAACAACAAGGAAGTAACAATAGACCTTTATCTTGGAAGAGGAGAAAAAGAGTGGACTTATTATACATGTGATTTGACTTATAAATATATCGAAATAAATGCTGAGTATACAACTTAATGGAAGTTTTGGATTATCATAAGCTTAAAATCTTTAAAACTGTTGCTGATACAGGAAGCTTCTCAAAAGCAGCAGAGCTTTTGTTTTTATCTCAGCCGACAGTAACACTTCAAATAAAAAAAATAGAAAATTATCTTGGTGTTGTTCTTTTTAAAAGAGATAAAAAAAAGGTAGTTCTTACAGAGGAAGGAAAAATATTATATCAATATGCATCTAAAATAATAGAAGATTATCTTCTTCTTGAAGAAGGTATAACAAATCTAAAGGAAGGACTTCAAAAAAGATTAGTTATAGGAGCTAGTACAACTATAGGTGAGTTTCTTCTTCCTGAAAAAGTATCTTCTTTTATAAAAGATAAAGATATCTCTTTCAATTTATTTATTGGAAATTCTAAAGAAATAGAGGAAGGAATTTTATCCAAAAGTTTTTATATCGGGCTAATTGAAGATGAAATTTCCTCAACAAAATTCGAAAAAATCCCTTTTTATTCAGATGAAATTATTTTAATTGCTTCTTCTAATACTAAAACCCCTGAGTTTATTAATCTTAGTGAATTAAAAAACTTTAAATTCATTTTTAGAGAAAAAGGTTCAGGAACTAGAAATATAGTTGAAAAATATTTAAAGGAAAAAAATATAAATATTTTACCAACTTTAGAAATAAGCAGTAGTAAAGCTATTGCTAAAATAATAGAAAAAACAAATTATTTAGCTTTTGTCTCTAAATTGGTGGTAGAGGAAGATTTAAAAAAGAAAAAATTGAAACATATAAAAATAAAAAACTTTAATATAAAGAGGGATTTTTATGTGATTACTCAAAAAAACATAAGACTTCCAAAACTAGAAAGGGAGTTTCTAGAAAT
>JAADDV010000200.1 GCA_013153795.1 Aquificota bacterium
TAAGTATTTTAAAAATACTTCCTGATAACCATGCATCAAGATAAGAATTAAAAATCATAGAAACTCCTTCTCCTAAACCAAGAATTTCATCTCTTGCTTTTGAAAAATAAGCTTCTACAAACCCATATCCATAACCACCTATCCAGTTGCTTTTTTCAAGAAGTTCAACAGTTTTAAAAAAAGCTTTTCCTCTTTCTGTTTCCATTTTTTCTTCAAGAATTTCTTTAGAAATAATAGGTTCTTCTAAAGAGGCGTTGTAAAGATATAGTAAGAAAGAAAAAGTTAAAAGAATTACTGTTATTCTTAAAATACTTATCTTTTTTAAATTTTCTAATGTAGAAGTATAAATATCTTTAAATATAGAAACTCTTTTTTCAAGTAAAATGGCTGTAATCAGTTTGTAAAATATAGAAAAAATCATAACTGCAAAAAGAGATATCCAAATTGTTTTATTTTTTGTTAAAAGAGCAATTATTAAAAGAAAAACATAAACACTAAAAACATAATATGGTTTATCCCATAAATTAAACTGACTTCGCAAAGCTAAAGAAGAAATAAAAACAAGACCTATTGCTTCAGCTAGACCTGAGGGTTCATAAAAAGTTCCTTGAAAACCTTCTAATCCTTCTCTTATATGCATAATAGCTTCTATTGGATGAATATTAAGAAACAAAGCAAAAGCTCCATAAATAATACCTGAGATTTCAAAAACAGCGACTATCTTTCGTATAGAAAGAAATTGAAACATTTTCATACCGACATAAAAAGCAGCAGGAAATATAAAAAGGTATTTTACTATAAACTTTAGCTCTCCTACTTTTTCATAAGTAGAAAGCTTACTTATTAAAGAGATTATAAGTCCAGATATTAAAAAATAACTTAAAATTTTAATATTAAGTGTTCGTTTTCGTGCATCATAAAGAAGAATAAAACCAAACATTAAAAGTAAAAAAATCTGGCCAACCCTAGCTTCGAAACCTACAGGAATTTTTACAACTGAAAGAGATAAAAGAAAGAAAAGAATTAAATAAACTATGAACCAAAATCTCTCATTGAACATCTCTCCCCCTGGATAAGTATTTTTAATATATTTTTTGCTTTTTCAAATTCTTTTCTTCTAATTCTATTAAAAAAAGCTATTAATAAACTTATATATGCAAAAGCTAATTTTTGTCTATTTCTTTTTTTTGCAAATAATAATCTATTTCTCATTGCATAAAAATCAGAAAAGGTAGAAACTTTATTATTTACATTGTCTATAGTTGCTGATTCTTTATGATAAACAATACTTTCCAAACATAAAGCAGGTTTATATCCTTTTTCTTTCCCTCTAAAAGAAATATCTATCTCTTCAAAATATATAAAATAATCTTCGTCTAGTAATCCAACATTTTTTATAAATTCTTTACTTAAAAAAAGAGAAGCTCCAACTGGATAATCGATATTCACTTTGGTTAATGCTTTTTTTACATCTGGAGAAAGCTTTTGATTTGCAAAAATATGAGAGCCTGCACCAATAAAAGAGCTAAAAGAACCTCCAGCTGCTTGTATAGTATCAGGTTTATCATAATATAAAAGTAAAGAACCTAGAGGAAAATATTTATCTCCTTTTTCTTGAGAGCAAGCTACAAGATTTTTCAACGCATTTTTTTCAACAACTGTATCATTGTTTAATATCCATATATATTCAAAATCATTTTTAGAAAGAGCATATTTAATTCCTAGATTATTTCCTCCTGCATAACCAAGATTTTTTTTAGATTGAATTAATACAAGAGGTTCCTTGGTAGTAGGGGGAACATTTCCATTATCAGGCATTTGTTTTAAAGGACATAGCGTTTTTTCAAACTTTTCACCATCTATACATTCTAAAGAAAGAGGCTTTTTTACAGGAGGAAAAGATAGATTTTTTAAGGGATGGTCTTTATTTATCCATATATCTAACTCACCATTTGCCCATTGTTTTATATATTCAAAAGAATTATCAGAAGAATTATTATCTACTACAATAACTTGATAGTTAGGATAATCAATGCGAAGAACACTTTCTAGACACTCAATAGTATCTTTCCAGCCGTTATAGTTGAGAATAACTATATAAACTTTTTTATCTACCATTTTTTAGTAAATCCCTATATAAAGAAAGTAAATTTTTTGCGTTCTTTTTTATATCATATTCCCTTTCTATATGTTTTCTAGCTGTTTCTGAAAAGATAGCATACATATCTTTATCCATCTTATAGAAAAATTCTATGTTTTTTGCTAGTTCATCTATATCTTTCTCTCTGGAAAGTAATCCTGTTTTCCCATGGATAACTTCTTCAGGAATATCACAATGTCTTGTAGATATAACAGGAAGTCCCGTTGCTTGAGCATCTAAAAGAACTACAGGAGCCCCTCCTTCACAATCTCTATTCTCTGTATAACAACTAGGATGTATAAAAACATCAAAATCTTTTAAAAACTCATATAAATTTTCATAATCAATTTTTCCTAAAAAAGTAACTTTGTCTTCTATTTTTAGTTTTTTTACTAAATTTTTTATTTTCTCTTTTAACTCTCCTTCTCCTACTAACGTAAGATGCATATTAGGACAGTTTTCTAAGGCTTTGTGAAAAGCTTGCACTGTATAAATATGTCCTTTCTTTTCTCTAAAACTTGCAACCTGAACTAGTTTTAAAGAGTATTTCTTTTTCTCTCTTTTATAAAATGGAATTTTATCTACTTCTACTCCTAACTTATTTACGACTACTTTTTCTGGAGGACAACCTTTTCCTTTTAAAATTTTAGCCCCGTGCTTACCTTCACATATAAATAAATCTGCTTCTTTAAAAAGTTTTTTATATTTCTTTTCCCACTCAGGCCAGTTATAAGGTAAGAATTCATAATCTAAGCCATAAAAAGAAACAACATGTTTTACGTTTAGTTTTTTTGCTAAAGGTAGATAATCATATCCTGTAAATGCAAAATGGGAATGTAAAATGTCTATTTTTTCTTTTTTTAACATAGATTTTATATAGCTTGGATATGTTTTTAAAAGATATAAAACAAATCTGTTGTAAATTTTAATGGGAAGAGTTTTGTTTTTAATATTTATTCTCTTTATTGGAAATTCTATATATTCAAAACGGGAATCATAAAAATTGTATTTTAAAAACTCTTTGGAAACTATAAAATGTTTGGTTTCGGGAATATTTTTTATTAAGCGATAAGCCCAATTTTCTGTATAATTAAGATATTGATGAAAAGCCTGTATTGTCTTTAAATTCTCCATGTGTCTGAAATAGCAATAAGAATGCCAAAGAAGTGCGTTTGAAGATTTGGATTCGTAAATTCTTCTATTTACATAGATTAAATCTTATAAAGGAAAACTAAGAAATTTAAAACAATCTTTTTATTTGTAAATAGGTTTTACAAATAGTTAAAAAATTTATTAGTTTCAAGAAACTCTAAAATCATTTTTCTATCCCACTTAGTTCAGATAAAACAAAGAAATAACACCACGGCAAGCAGAAGTATTGCTGATTTTCTATCCCACTTAGTTCAG
>JAADDV010000167.1 GCA_013153795.1 Aquificota bacterium
ATAATCGCCAAACTCTCCTTTATAATCCTCCTGACATCTGTATATAAGTTTGTTTCCTTTATATACAGAAAATCTTACATAACCGTCAAAATCTGCTCCTAGAGATTTTCCCTTTGGACTATTACACTGGGAAAGTTTCAAGGCAAAAACTTCAAGCCTATAAGGGCAGTTTTTTTCCAAACGAAAACCATACTCTTTTAGATATTTTTCAACTTTTGTATTTAAAAACATATCATTGCCTTTTACATTCAAGCAGTAAATTTGTTTAGCTTCTTCTTTGTCAAAAACTTTGGAATACATATTTTTACAACTTGATAAAATAAGAAAAAACAAAGCAAAAAAGAGAAATTTTCTCATTTTAGCCTCGGTTAGTATTTTCTAACTATAACTATAATATATACTGTTTGTGCTAAAATCTATCAAAAAATTCAATGGAGCTTAAATGAAGGTATATTCTCTGCAGATAAATCTAAGATTAGGAGATATTCAGCACAATATAGAAAAGATTTTTTCGTATATAAAAAACATAGAAAAAAACTCTCTTGTTCTTTTACCAGAGATGTTTTCTTCTGGATTTGATAATGAAAATTTAGAAAAACATGTAAAAGAAACCCCTTATATATACAAACAACTAAAGCAGTTTTCAAAAGAAAAAAATGCTGTTATATCAGGAACCCTTCCTGAAAAATCCAGAGGGAATATATACAACAAAGCCTTTATTATAGATAAAGGAGAAATCATATATAAACAGGCGAAAGTAAAGCTCTTTAAACCAACAGGAGAAGATAAGTTTTACAAAGCAGGGAAAACATTTGATGTAGCAGAAACATCAGCTGGTAATCTTGGAATTATGATATGTTTTGAACTAAGATTTCCAAATATCTCATATATCCTCAGAAAAAAAGGAGTAGAAATCATACTGGTTCCTGCCCAGTGGGGAAAACCTAGAAAAATGCATTTTGAGGTTTTATCAAAAGCAAGAGCCATAGAAGACCAATGTTTTCTTGTTGCAAGTAATACAATAGGAAAAATTGGAGATATTGAGTATGCTGGTAGCTCTGGTATTTATTCTCCATGGGGAGAAACACTAGCATTTATAGATAATGAAGAAGGGCTTATTGAAGCAGATATAAATTTATCTGAAGTTTATAGAATAAGAAATCAGATAAAAATGGATATATAGGAGGAGAAACATGAAAAAAATAGGGTGGATAGGACTAGGTCATATGGGACTTCCAATGGCGAAAAATTTAAAAAATGCAGGATACGATATCCATGTATGGAATAGAACATTAGAAAAAGCGGAAGAAAGTGGTCTTCCCTATAAAGAAAAGCTAGAGGATTTAATTAAAGAAAAAGATATTATTATTACAATGCTTTTTGGTTCAGAATCTGTTAAAGAAGTTTATTCTCAAATATTTGATACAGGAATTGATATTAAAGATAAAACATTTATTGATATGACCACTATCCATCCTGATACAGCGAAATGGGTTGCTGAAGAAGTTATAAAAAGAGGTGGAAATTTTTTAGAAGCTCCAGTTTTAGGAAGTGTTATACCGGCAGAAAAAGGGGAGCTTACAATTGTTGTTAGTGGAGATGAAGAAATCTATGAAAAAAATCTTGATATATTTCAGGTGTTAGGAAAAGCTATATTTTATATGGGAAATTATGGTGTTGCTTCTACAATGAAGCTTATAAATAATACTGTTTTAGGTTCTTTTATGGCTGTTTTAGCTGAAGCTTATGCTTTTGCTAAAAAGGTAGGAATTGACCCAAAACTTGCATTAGACGTATTATCAAATGGTGCAGGACAGTCTTTAGTTTTAAATGCAAAAAAAGAAAAACTTTTAAATGAAGATTACTCAACTCATTTTTCAGTCTCTTTAATTCATAAAGACCTTACATATGCTTTAGATATTGCTCAAAGAAATAAATATCCTGTATTTTTAACAGCTACAACTAGAGAGCTTTTTAATTCTGCTAAAGCTCATGATTTATCTGAAAAAGATTTTTCTGCTGTTTTAGAAGTTTTTAAAAAACTATCAAATATGAAATAAAATTGTTTCCATACAATAGAAAAAGCACCTTAAAGCAAGGTTTTATATCGAAAAAGAAAATGTTGATATAAAACTAAATATTTATACGGCAGAAAAATAATAGCAGGGAGTGTTTGTTTATTAAAATTTTCACTATTTTGCAGACACTCCCTGTTAGAAATTTATTTTTTATTATCTATAATAATTCCATAAAAAATTTGCTCTATAAATGCATCTGGATTTTCTATAATTGGACCCTCTTTTTCAAGAATTGTATAAGCAAAAACTTTAGCTTGAATAGAGCCAATAAAAAACAAAGATGTATCTTCAGGGTCTAGGTCTGGTCTAACACAGCCTTTCTCTTGACCTTCTTTTATTATTTTGGAAATTTTTTCTTTATAGCTTTCTACAAACTGTTTTAATATTGTTGTGAATTGTTTATCATCAGACCTTGATAATTCAAAGCATAAAATAGGGACTGCCCCTTTGGTTTCTTCTAAAACTTTTATATGCTCCCTTAATAAAATTTCTAAAATTTCTTTTGCATCTTTTCCTTTTTTTATAGCTTCTTCTGCACTTTTAGAACACTTAGAAACATATCTATTGATTATTTCAAGAATAATATCATCCATGGATTTAAAGTGTTTAAATATAGCAGCATCAGTTATACCTAATCTGTCTGCTATATTTTTAGCTGTAAACTTCTTTAAACCCTCTTTTACAATAATTTCAGCGCCAATTCTGATAATCTTTTCCTTGGTTGGTAAGGTTTTAAAATCTTCTGTTATCATTCTTCCTCCTCCAGAACAATCATATTACAAAAGTCTTTTAAAAAAGCTACTGCTCCAGCTGCATGTTTATGTCCTCCTCCTCCTAATATAAGAGCTAAATCCAAAGCAGTGGGTTTTTGTCCTTCACAACTTCTAAAAGAAAACTTAACCTTATCTCCACTTATATTAAATAAAGCCACTGCTTCTCCAAATTTTGTTGAAAGAATATTTCCTATTTCAGATTGAAACAAATTTGTATTAAATCCTCTCACTATATACTCACCTATTTTTAATTTGGTTTCTTTTGCTTTTTCAATAAATCTGTTTATAAGATAATCTGTATATTCAGCTAAAAGTTTTCCTTTTTCTATAATTTCTGAAATATCTTTATTCAAGAGCTCTTTTATTTTGTCTGGCTGGTTAGTTAGAAGAATAAGATATGTATTTACATATTTTGTAATTTCTCCATATTTCCACGTCCATATATCTTTATCTTCAACATATTTAATAAGGTCAGGAATATTTTCTTCACCATAAAAATATATCCATGTTAAGGAAGCTCCTGAATGATGGTTATCAAAAACATATTCAAGATTTTCATACTCTTTTGCTAATTTTTCTAAAAGGTCTTTTACACCTATATGATGGTCTATTATTACAACTTTTTTAGCAACAGATAATAAAGTTTTCAAATCTTCCTCTTTTAGAGAAAAATCTACTATATATACAAC
>JAADDV010000201.1 GCA_013153795.1 Aquificota bacterium
TAAAAAACATAAAAGAAAATATTACCCTTTTTGTTAATATTAGCCCTGCTTCTTTATCTTCTAGCGACTTTGTTAAATACCTTATTTCTGTGATAGAAAAAGCTAAGAAAGAAAACATAAATATTGTTGTAGAGCTCACTGAACAATCTTTATTAGAAAACTACGAACTTTTAGAGTTTTTGAAAAAAGAATATGATTTTTCTTTTGCTATTGATGATTTTGGAGCTGGCTATTCTTCTATAAAAGTTGTTCAGGATTTATCTATTTTAGGGATAATAGACTATCTTAAAATAGATGGTATGCTTATAAAAGATATTGTTCTTTCTAATGAAAGAAAAAAACTTGTTGAACTTATTGTTAATTTTGCTCAGTTTCATGGATTAAAAACAATTGGAGAATTTGTTGAAAATAAAGAAACTGCTGAAGCTTTAAGAGATATCGGTATAGATTATGGACAAGGATATTATTTTGGAAAGCCAAAAACATTAGAAGAACTTATTAAAGAGAAGGTTTTTAATAAGTAAGGTTTGAAATGAATATTAAAGTTGATTTTAACAATTTTTAAAAAAGGGGAAATACTTCCCCTTTACGAAATTAGTTTCTCATTAATTCTCTCATCCATATATATCTATCAGCTGCTTCTGGTCCTTGTCCTAAAATTTGGAGCCATCCGAGAAAATCAGGAATCCAGTCAAAAACAATATAAGCAACAGTAAAGAGGATATATCCTATCCAGAATAACATCCACCATGTAGGAACAGCATCTGTCATATATGTAATTTTATCAACTGCTTTTGTATTTTCTAAATGTGAAGCCATCAGTACTTACCTCCTTCTTTTTCTGCTTTAATTACTTTTTCTTCCATTTCTAATAATTCATATTTGGGACCTTCAATATCTTTAAAATCACCTTTTAAGTATGAATAAATAAATAGAGCCAACCAACCTGTTAAAGCTACTACATAAGAAATAACTTCTACAAGAAAACCTTTTAATTCGGAACCAGACATTCCCGCATCCAAATAAGCAACAGTTCTAACAGCAATGATAGTTCCAACAACAAATAAGAATATAAAAAGAATAAGTATTGCTACAGTTCTTTCTGTTATCTTCATTGTTTATTCACCTCCATTATGGAGAAAAAGGGGGCTAATACCCCCCTTTTGTTTTATTTGTGTTTAAGTATGAAATCAGCAAGAGCATTAAGCTCTTCGTCAGATAAAACTTTTGTTGTATTTAGTTGAGGCTGCATAATTCCAAATTTAGCAGGGTCTACGATTGCTTCATGTTTTCCTTTAAGGAATGCAATAAGCTGGTCTTTTTTTCCTGCATAAGCTTGAGCAATTTTCTTAAGAGAAGGTCCTACAGTGTCAACTGCAGCTTGGTGACATGCAGCACATCCTTTTGATTGAAAGATAGCTTGTCCATCAGCTTTTTTCTCTTCTTTTTTTACAGATTTAGTTTCAACAGTAGCTACCTTTTCCTCTTTAGCTGTTTCAGCTTCTGTAGCACCAGGAACTGCTGTTTCAGAAGCTTTCGCTTCAATTCTGAACTCCTTAGGTGGTTTAACTTCCCAGCTTCCAAGCCACATTATATAAGCTATAAGAGAAAGTCCTCTTTCATTTGGAACAATGTTTCCATTTTTATCTTTAGTGAAATACCATGGATAACCTGGCATGTTAGACCCCGGAGATGTGTAAAGAGGATTATAAAGGTGTGCTACTTGCCATCCTATATTGTGAACAGCAGCCTCTCTAATAAGGTCTGGGCCAACTCTTTTTGTTCCCCAGAGAACAGGAGCCTGAAGCTCATTTTTATATTCAGAAGGATATGAAACTGTGTTTGAAACTCCAGGAATACCAAATCTAAGAGTTTCGTTAGAAACAGGTCTTACCATTTGAGAGTGACAGTTCCAGCAACCTTCAGCAACATACCATCTGTGACCTATCTTGAGAGCTTTTGCAAAAGTTTTTTCATTTGGCTTACAGTCTTTTATAACTTCTGTAGCTCCACTGAAACCTTCTGTATACTCACAAAGTTTTTTGAAAGTTTCAGGATAATACATTGCAAGTTTTTTAAAATCAGACCATGCAGTTGTATTTTTGGCTATTGCCTCAGCAACTAAGTCTTGAACTGACTTTTTAGGAATATCTTTTAAAACAAACATAGGGAGGGCCCAGGAGATAAAGTCAGCAAAGAGGAAGAATAATATTCCTGCAACTAAAGCTACAAATGAGAAACGTTCCATCTTACCCATATTTCACTACCTCCTTATACTTCTCTAAGCTCTGCAGAAAGACCTGCTTTTGCAGTAGCTGTTTTGTAGAAGTTTAATGCATACATGAATAATCCTGTGAGCATCATAAGACCAGCAATAGATCTGAAGTACCAGAATGGCTTAGAGAAGTTTACAGAATCAATCCAAGGGTTGAGGCCTATCCAGTCAAATCCTTGAACAAGACCTGCAGCTGTAAGGTCGAAGAACATTGCTAGAACACCAATCATAAGGAGCCAGTAAGCACCTTCAGATAATCCTTTTGAGTACATTGTTTCCCTTCCAAAAAGTCTTGGCCATACATATTCAGCCATACCAAGAACCCAAAGACCGAATGTTCCAAACATGATTAAATGAGCGTGTCCAGTTACCCAATCTGTAAAGTGAATAACTTTTTGGAATGTTAATGTAACGTGGAATGCACACTGGAAGCATGTAATCCAGTAGAAAATAGCTCCTGTATACATATATCTTAATGGAACATTGTATTTTAGCTGTTCTGCAGAACCTCTAAGAGTCATCATGAAGTTAATGAGAACTGATGTAACAGCAAATTCAATAGCAACTGTTGCAAAAACTGCAGAATATTGAGCAAACATTGGTATTGGAGACCACATAAAGTGGTGAACACCATTCATTGGATAGAAGAATGCTAACCCCCAGAATCCAAGGAGAGATAAACCGTGAGACCACATAGGTTTTTTCATAATAACAGGCACAAAGTAATACATTAATCCCCATGCAACTGGAGTAACATAAAGTCCAACAAGGTCATGAATAAATGTTGATTGAACAGCTCCTGCTCCAGAACCTGCAGACCAGAATCTTGGAATGAAGTTACCCATGAAAACAACAAGTGGAGTCCATACTAACATTGCTGAAATATACCAACCGGAAACATAAAGAGGACCTCTTTGAGAAGCTTTAATTAATGGAGCTCCAAACTGCATGAGACAGAGTAATAACCATGCAACAATTACAGGGTCAATCCACCAAGGAGTTTCTCCCCATTCAACGTTATCAGCCATTCCAAGGAAAAGAATACCTATTACTGTAATTAAAACAGCAACTTGAAGACCTAACCACATTAACCAACCAAGAGCATCACTTAGAACTCTATATCCAGTAAATCTTGGCACTGCCCAGTATAAAAGACCTGTAAACATGTTTACAAGGAATCCATAAGCAGCACCTGCAGTATGTATCATTCTAACCCTTCCTGGAGATAAAAACTCAATTCCAGGGAAAGGATAAATTCCATCAAGTTGTAAAGAATATAAGAAACCAACTAAACCAACAATGATGAAGAAAATAAGACCCATTGCAACGTGAGCTTTAACAAGCCCATAGTTTACAAGGTTTTTAAGTTCATTATTTGTAGCCATTTTCTAACCTCCTTATTTACCTTTATTCATAAGGTAAGCTATGTATGATACGAGCGCCCAGCGGTCTTTTTCTGATAAGTGTCCAAAAGCCGGCATTGGAGAACCTTCAAGTCCAACAGTAAGAACTCTAAATGTATCTTCTGGTTTAGGACCAGCTGCTCTAACAGGATATGTTAGATCTGTTGGAGGAACTGGTAATGATGCTGCAAGTGGACCATCTCCCATTCCTTGCTCTCCATGACAAGCAGTACAGTTTTGAGCATAAAGTTCTTTTCCTCTTGCTATAAGCTCAGGAGAACCAAAGTTTTTAGGTTTTTTGATATCTTTGTAAACAGACTGACACTTTTCAGGGTCAGGTTGTCCAGCTTCCCATTTTTCTCTTGCGAACGTTTTGATGTAAGCAATAACAGCCTTCTTTTGGATTTCAGGAACAAGTTTGAAAGATGGCATTGGAGTTTGAAGAATTCCCCAATTTAGAACGTGAAGTAAGTCCTCATCTGTAGGAAGACATCCTTCAGGTGTAGATTTCCATCTGAATACTGCAGTGTGGAAGTTAGGTGGCTTGTCTTTGAAAAATTTAGCAGCTTCTGTTTGACCATCACCATTAACTCCGTGACAGCCAACACAGAACTTGTTGTAAACCTTTCTACCTGCCTCTTCTTCCGCAGTTAAATCTAATGTTTTTTTAGCTTGTGCAGGCTTTGAAGAATAAATGTGCAACAAGCCATACAGGAACAGCGCCGGGAAGAAGAAGAACAGCACCCATTTGACGGCTGTGTTTTCTCCCATAAGAATACCTCCTTAAAATTGATTTATCTCAAATTCTATTAAACAAAGGTTTCTAATGCAATATGTTAATTTAATGGTAATTTCACAGAAAATTCACATCGATTAGATAACAGATAGCAAATCGTGTAAGTGATGGCTCCTCCCTTTATTTTATATTGAAAAAGCATGATTTCTATCATATTAGTTTAACCAAATTTTGATGAATGTCAACAAAATAATATAGCTAAAACACTTAGTTTTCAATATTTTCTCTCGATTTCTATATAGAGGTTTATTAATTATTCTTTTCGGCATTATTTACAAGAAGTCATTCCTTAAATAAACCTTTTCAAAGTTTTACATAATTTGTGTTAATAAGCTTTACAAATTTTATTAAAAAGTATTGACATTTTGTAAATTTACTTTACAATTATTTACAGCGCCGGTCTTGCTAAACCCCCCCTTCCCCCTCCCTTTTCCTTTTTTCTTTTTTAACTTTAACTAAATGATTCTGATAATTTCTTAACAAATAATAATCATCCGTTTCCTTAATAAGATATTCAGGAAATAAAGGAACTTTTCCAAAACCTCCTTCTAAATCAGCTGCATATATTGGAATTCCTAATCCAGATAATCTTCCTCTAAGATATTCAAGAATTTCTATCCCTTTTTTTAAATCTGTTCTAAAATGAAGTACTCCTTTTGTTGGGTCACAGAAAAACAGGTAGTATGGTTTTATTTTTACTTTTAATAAATCCCTCATAAGGTTTTCTATTATTTTTTCGTTATCGTTTATTCCTTTTAAAAGAACTGTCTGGTTTAAAACAGGAATTCCTGCAGAAAGGATATTTTTTACAGCTTTTTTTGTAATATCTGTTATTTCATCAGGATGGTTAAAATGGGTTACTAGCCAGACTTTATCGTATCTTTCAAAAATCTCTAAAAGCTCTTCATCAAAAAATCTAAACGGATTAACAACAAGCTCTCTGCTTCCAATCCTGATAATATCTATATGGGGAATATCCTGAAGATTTTTGAGGATATACTCAATCTTTTTATTTGGAAGGGTTAGAGGGTCTCCTCCTGATATGAGGACTTCTTTTATCTGTTTGTTTTCCTTTATATACTGAAACATTCTGTCATACTCTTCTTTTGTTCGTGCCCGTTCTTCTTCTAGAAACATTCGTTTCCTCATACAGTGTCTACAATAAACAGAGCAAAAATTTGTAGCTCTAAAAAGAACTCTATCAGGGTATCTATGGGTAAGCCCTGGAACAGGACTCATAATATCTTCTTTAAAAGGGTCTAAGAAAGCCTCTTTTTGGATATTTTCATCAATTTCTTCTAAAGAAGGAAAAATCTGCTTGTATATGGGATTGTTTTGGGAAAATTCTTTTATAAGAGAAAAATAATAAGGAGTTGTTCCAAAGTGATATATATTTGATGTTTTTTTAAAGGATTTTTTTTCTTTTTCTGATAAAGGTATGATTTTTTGAATATCTTCGGCTGTTTTTAGTCTGTTTCTTATCTGCCATTTCCAATCTGTCCATTCATTTTCAGAAACGTTTTTCCATATAGGAAACTTTTTCCAATATTCTTTTTCTAAAAAAATCATTTATTCTCTTATCTTATATAAAGCATGAGCAGTTATTTCATTATTTATAAGAGTTGCAAGAACAGTGATAACAAGTAAAATCAAATATATCACAGCTAATCTTTCTTTGTGGACTTTAAAAAGAAAACTCCTTAAAACAACAATAAAAAAGAAGGAAACAGTTATCAAAAAACCAGCTATATAATGAAATTTTATTGGCAAAGGCTCTAATAAACTTTTTGCCCAGAGGATTCCTGTAATACCTGCTAATATACCTATAGTACTTCCTACAATAACAATAAAACCTGCAATATTTGAAACAAGTTTCTTTTTTGTAAAAATACCAGCTATTTCAAAAAAAAGTCCTAATAAGGGGATTAAAATACCAAATCTACCTAATAGGGCATGGGCAAGATTATATTCCATCAAAACCTCTATTTAATGGTCGGAGCGAGCGGACTCGAACCGCCGACCTCTGGCCCCCCATGCCAGTGCTCTACCGCCTGAGCTACGCTCCGACTTTTGATGATTTTCCATTTAATGCTTCTTTTAGATGCTTCCCAACTCTAAAAGATATACCAAATCTCTCTGGTATCAATTTCTCCTCTTTTGTTTTTGGATTTCTTCCTATTTTTGCAGCTCTTTTCTTAACTACAAATGTTCCAAATCCTGAAAGCTGAACTTTTTTATTATCTTCTCCATTAATAAGTTCTTCTGAAATCTTGTTAAAGATTTCGTTTACAACATCAGAAACATCTTTTTTTGTAAGGTTTACATTTTTGTTTTCTAGTATCCAGTTAACAATGTCTGCTTTTGTCATTTATTCTCCTCTTGTATATATATGTTTTTATATTCTACATAGTTCTGATATGACTTTTCGAGCCATTTTATTTCTTCTTCAGTTAATTTTCTTTTAAACTTTGCTGGGGAACCAACCCATAAAGATTGTGGTTCTATTTTTTTATTTGGAGGAACTAAAGCCCCCGCTCCTACAATACTTTCTTTTCCAACAACAACTCCATCCATAACTGTAGCTGACATTCCTATTAAACATCTATCCTCTATAACACATCCATGAAGCATAACTTTATGTCCAACAGTTACCTCTTTTCCTATTATCGTTGGATATGTTTTTTGTGTTACATGGATTATTGTTCCATCCTGTATATTTGTTCTATCTCCAATTCTTATATAGTTAACATCTCCTCTTATTACAACGTTATACCAGATGGAGCAGTCTTCTCCTATCTCAACATCTCCTATAATCACTGCATTTTCAGCTATAAAAGCTGATGGATGTATTTTGGGATATTTCCCTTTATAAGGTTTTATTATCGCCATTTTTTTTCCCTTTATATTTTTTCAAAAATCTATAACCAACAAAAAAATAAAGAGCCGTCATTGAAGCCATTATTAAAGAAATAAATATTATAGTAAAAATTTCCATTACTGCCCTTTATATGTAGCTTTTCCCGTTTCAGTTTCCCATACAGTTATACTAACAACTTTTATATCTTCTAAAAGGCCTGCTTCTTTAAGTTTTGCTTCTAAAAAGTCATATAAATATTTTGCCAAAGCTTCAGCTGTAGGACAAAAATCAACAACTGTAAGCTTTAAAAATCCAAAATGTTCTTTAAAAGAAGGATACAAAGGGTCATTTTTGTCTATTATAAAAGAATGGTCTAGTTGATTATCTATTAAGTCTTTTAAAGCTGCTTTTATGTGATAAAAATCTATAACCATTTCCTGTTCATTTAATGTATCTGAGCCAACAGTAACCTCAACTTTATAACTGTGTCCATGGATATTAAGACAGGGATTAGGGGGAATTTCATTTCCCATAAGTTTTGCCCCTTTCCCAGACATAAGGTTCTGCTTCCAGACTCTATGCCCTGCTTCAAACTTAAATCTTTTTGTTATTTCGTATTTCATCTTTTGCCCTCTTTATGTTGTGAGAATAATATTATAACTCTTAACCAAGGACTGTATCTAAATACAACATTAAAAGAAGACCTATTAAAAATCCAAAAGTTATTAATTTTTCATTTTTATTTTTGTAAACCTGTGGAAAAACCTCTTTTATTGTTACGTATATCATCGCTCCTCCTGCAAAGCTTAAACCAAGGGGAAGAAAAGAATAAAAAATACTAAATGCAAATCCTCCTAAAATAGCAAACACAAATTCCGAAAAACCACTAAGAACACCTATTAAAACAGGTATCCATATTTTTTCTGTTAAAAAAATAAGAGGAAGGGAAACAGCAAGTCCCTCAGGAATGTCCTGTATTCCTATGGCTATTGCTGTAGCCCAGCCTTTGTCTACATCACTTGCCATTGAAACACCGACTGCCATACCTTCTGGGATATTGTGTATGATAATAGCAGTAACAATCATAAAGATATTTTTAATTCTTTCTCTGTAGTCTTCTGATATTTTTAGTTTTGTCAGATATTCCTCATGGGGAACTGTTTCTTCTATCAAAAAGATAGCAAGAAATCCAAGGACAATTCCCAGTAAAACTATATAGATACTTCCTTTCTCAACAGCAGGAAGTATAAGAGAAGTAAAAGAAGCAACAAGCATAACACCGCCACTAAAAGCAAGACTAACATCAAGCCCCCAGGATGGAAATTTATTAAAAATAACAGCAATTAAAGCCCCAAGGCTGGTTGTAAGCATCACAAAAAGTCCAGCAAGAACAAGATTTTCCATTTAACCAGCCCTGGAAGTTTCTTTATACATTTAGAGTCTGTTTTTGATTTTCTTCCTGATTTACTTCAACCATAAGATAAACTTTATCTCCTGGTCTCACTCTCTCTACAGTTTTAAGACCTATCATGTCTCCTCTTTGGGTTTCTTTTATGTTTTTACCATCTATCTGCATAGATTCTACAATTTGTCTAACAACCCCTGTTTTCTTTCCTATTATATGAATTGTATCTCCTACCTTTATAGGATTATCAACAATTTTCACCTCTGCTACACTTATCTTTGGATAAAACTTAACAACTTCCCCAACAAACACCTTCTTTTCTTTGGCTATAGATTTGTTCATACCAAAGAAACCTTCTCCAAAATAAAATCCGCTGTCCCACTCCCTGTGGTAAACCCTTTCAAGTCTATCCCATAAATCTTTCCAGCCTTTTGTTTCCCATTCTCCATTTAAAATCCTATCTCTTGCTTCCCTATACGCAGATGTAACCATATAGGCATAATCTGCATTTTTGTTTCTTCCTTCTATCTTCCAGCTGTCAGCCCACATAAGCTTGTCAACAAAGTTTATTGTCACCAAATCCCTTGCTGATAAAACATAATCAGAACCAAGATAAAACTCTGTTCCTGTGTTTTTAGAAACAATCTTTACATCAAACTCATGTCTACAAACCTGATAACACTCTCCTCTATTTCCCGATTTTTCAAAAACATCATGGGAAAGGAAACATCTTCCAGATACAGCCATACACATAGCACCATGGATAAATATCTCAACTTCAAGGTTTGTGTTTCTTTTTATATCAAGAAGTCCTTCAAGCTTAACCTCCCTTGCAGGAACAACCCTTTTTATTCCCATCTTTTCATAAAACTTTGCTGCCTGTGAGTTTGAAACAGAAGCCATAGTAGAAAGATGTGTCTCTATACCAAGCTCAATAGATTTTGATAAAACTGCCATATCCCATCCAATAACTGCATCAACCCCTATCTCTTTAAGCTGCTCCAATGTCTCATTTATGTAAGGAAGGTCATCCTCAAAAACAATAGAGTTTAAGACAATATACTGCTTTACCCCTGCATCCTGGGTTATTTTTCTTATCTCTTTTACATCTTCTATAGTGAAGTGAGATTTTAAAGCTCTCTGATTTATCTTCCCAACACCCATATATATAGCATCAGCCCCGGCTTTTATAACAGCTGACAACCCTTCATAATGACCTACAGGAGCCAAAATCTCAGGTTTATTTTTAATCTCCATTTTTCCTCCCTTAAAATTTTAGATTTTTCAAATAATATATGTTTCTTTACAGGGCAAACATAGATACCATCATAAAATTTTTAGAAATTTAAAATTAAAAATAGCAGAAATATATAAAAATATAAAATTCTTTGAATGTTTTTGATTTTTTAAGGGATACGTTTTAAAATATCTCAAACGCTGTTTACACAATATCCAAGAGGTGAGGAATATGGAAACATTTAAGCTTCGAGTTTTCAGATATGACCCTACAAAAGATACAGAGCCTTATTACAAAACCTACGAACTTCCTGTTGAAAAAGGTATGACTGTTTTAGCAGCTTTATTTAAAGCAAAAGAAGAACAAGACCCTTCTATATCTTTTAGATATAATTGTAGAGCGGCAATATGTGGTTCTTGTGCTGTAAGAATAAATGGTCATGCAGCTTTAGCCTGCAAAGTTCAAATAACTCATCTTTTAAAGAAATATGAAACAGATACTATTACAGTAGAACCTATAGGAAATGTTAGACCTCTTAAAGACCTTATATATGATATGGATTGGCTTATAGATAAAATGAAAAAAGTAAAGCCATGGTTTATACCAAAAGAGGCTCCTCCAGCTGATGGAAAAGAATACAGACAATCTCCTGAAGACCACAACAAAATAGATTTTGCTTCAGATTGTATCTTATGTGCTTCTTGTATGTCTGATTGTAATGCTTTAAAAGTAAATAAAGATTTTCTTGGACCTATGGTTCATTCAAAAGCATATAGATTTGCAGCAGATACAAGAGATGGAGCTAAAAGAGAAAGATTAGAAGCAGTTTTAGAAGATTTAAATCTTGAATGGTGTGTAAGATGTTGGGAATGTACAACTAGATGTCCAAAAGAAGTTCAGCCTTATGAGAATATTATAAGACTTAGAATAATGGCTGCTGAAGAAGGATTTAAAACACCTGGAGAAATACATGCTGAAATTTTTGAACAAGACATTTTAAACAGAGGTCTTTTAAATGAAATGCTTCTTCCAATGAGACAGGAAGGTATTTTAGGAGCAATAAAAAGAGCTCCTTTTGGAATAAAAATGATGTTTAAAGGAAAAGTTAATTACGCTGATTTCTTTGGTGGACATAAAATCAGGAGACTTGAAGAAATAAAGGTAATTTATGAAAAAGCTAAAGAAAAAGAGAAAGAAATAAATATAAAACTTCCTCAAATTATGGGTGTTATTTATGAAGATAAAAGAAAAACAGCTAAAAGAAAAAACTTTGCTGAATCTGGAGGTAATGAATAATGGCTGATTTAAAATATGCTTTTTATACAGGATGTTCAGCAAAAGGAGTAGCTCCTGAACTTTATGAATCAACAAAACTTGTTGCTGAAAAACTAGGAATGGAATTAATAGAACTTGATGCAGCTTCCTGCTGTGGAGCTGGAGCAGTTCAAGAAAAAGATGAATTTTTAGCTTTAACTATAAATGCTAGAAATCTAGCTCTTGCTGAAGAATTAGGTCTTGATTTACTAACTATTTGTAATACATGTACAGTTATGTTAAGAGAAACAAAATTTAAACTTGATAATGACCCTGAACTTAAAAAAGCTGTTAATGAAGTTTTAGCTGAAGCAGGTTTAGAGTATAAAGGAACAAGTGAAGTTACCCATTTTCTTTGGGAAATAATAGATGGTGTAGGTCTTGATACATTAAGAGCTATGGTAATTAGACCTTTAAAAGAGTTTAATATAGCTCCTTTCTATGGCTGTCATATTATTAGACCTCCATATCTTATAGGATATGAAGACCCAGATAATCCTAAATCTTTAGAAATGGTTATAGAAGCTTTAGGAGGAAACCCTACTGACCATGAAGCAAAGCTTGCTTGTTGTGGTTTTCATTCTTTTTGGTCAGCAGAAGATAAAGTAACTCTTAGATTAACTGCCTATGATGCAAATTCAGCCAAAGAAGCTCAAGCTGATTTTATGGTTACTCCTTGTCCATTATGTCATACTCAACTTGATGCTATGCAAGAAGAAGCAGAAGAAAGAATTGGTATACAAATAGGAATGCCTGTATTACACTTACCTCAGCTTATCGGTTTAGCTATTGGATTTAAACCTCATGAACTAGGTCTACAAAAACATATAATAACTCCAGAAAAAGTAATTAATGCTTTTTCTTAAATTTTTATAGAAAATAATAAAAATTTTAATAAGTTTGTAAAAATTTAATACGCTTGACATACAGTTTTTAAAATTTAAAATTTATTACAAATTTTAAATTGAGGAGTTTTTAGTATGGACGTTATGGAACTAGCACAGAAAATTATTTCTCTTCTTTCTTCTGAGAAGGGGGAAAGTTTAGCAAGTATTATTTCTAATTTCCTTGATGATGATACGGCCCAAAAACTTACTTCTTCTGTTTCAGATGGTGATGAAAATGCTATAGTAGAGATTTTAGAAAAATTAGCTGGAGAAAATTCTGAATTAATAGAATATATCAAAACAGCTGTTGATATGGTTGAAAAAGAAGATTTATCAATAGATAACATCTCAGAAATGGTTCAAAAAATAGCTGGAGATAAAATAAAAGATTTATTAGGTGGTTTTGGTAAATTCTTTTAAACGTTATAAAAGCTTCTTAAAGCTTCCATGCTTTATGCCTCTGAAGTTTGTCTTCAGGGGCTTTTTTTAATAGAATAAATCTATGTTAGCAAAAGTTTTTAAGATTTTAGTTTTTTATATAGTCTTTATTCTTATAATCAGTTGTGGAAATTCCCCGCAGACTTTTTCCCAGGAATATTCTAAAAAAGGAGAAGAAGGAACTGATTCAACTATTGATTATAGACAGGAAATGAGAAATTTCATCATTTCTATATCTACATATGCAAAACAAGTAAATCCTAATTTTATTATTATTCCTCAAAATGGTGTGGAACTTATAACAATTAATGGTGAACCTGAAGGAGAAATAGTTGTTCCTTATGTAAAAGCAATAGATGGACAGGGGCAAGAAGACCTTTTTTATGGTTTTGAAGAAGATAATAAACCTACTCCTGTTGAAGAAACAAAATGGCTTATTTCATTTTTAGATAGGCTAAAAAAGTATGATAAACAAAAAACTATTTTAGTTATAGATTATTGCTCTGATAAAGAAAAAATTTATAATTCATATAAAAAGAATGAAGAAAAAGGCTATATATCAATTGCAACATGTAGAGAGCTAAACTGTATTCCTAAATATCCTTCGGAACCTTTCAATAAAAATTATAAAAGTATAGAATTTCTTTTTCAGGCTAAAAACTTTTTATATCTTATAAATCCAGAAAACTTTAAAACAAAAGAAGAGTTTTTAAAAACTTTAGAAAATACATACTATGACATACTTATTATAGATGCTTTTTTTGAAGATAAGCTTTTGACAAAAAAAGATATTAACAGATTAAAGACAAAACCAAATGGTGCAAAAAGAATTATAATAGCATATATGAGTATTGGAGAAGCTGAAGATTATAGATATTACTGGCAAAAAGAATGGTATGAAAATCCTCCTGAGTGGCTAGAAAAG
The DNA here is from genome assembly GCA_013153795.1 of Aquificota bacterium. Lineage (GTDB taxonomy): Bacteria > Aquificota > Aquificia > Aquificales > Hydrogenothermaceae > JAADDV01. The sequence continues at coordinate 13,538 of JAADDV010000201.1, forward strand.
GAAAACCCAGATTGGAGGGGAAATTATAAAGTTAAATACTGGCATCCACAATGGCAAAATATAATTTTTGGCACGCCAGATTCTTATTTAGACAAAATCCTTAATTCAGGATTTGATGGAGTTTATTTAGATATAATAGATGGATATGAATATTTTGAGGAGAATTATCATACATAAATGAGGGAGATTTTTAGATATATCAAAAAAAATAAACTTGCTCATCTGTCTTTTTATATTCTTATTATTCTTTATATTTTAGCTATTTTTGCAGATTTTATTTCTCCTTATCCTTACGATAAACAGCATAGAGATACTCCATATCATCCACCAACTCAAATTCATTTTTTTGATGAGAAAGGAAACTTCCATTTAAGACCTTTTGTTTATGGTTATAAGCTTGTTGACCCTGTTTTTAAAATTTATAAAGTAGATAAAACTAAAAAGTATCCTATTTATTTCTTTACTGAAGGCGAAAAACATTATTTATTAGGAATTTTTCCTACAAACAAACATTTATTTGGGGTAAAAGAAGGAAAAATATTTCTTTTAGGTGCTGATAATTTAGGAAGAGATATTTTTTCCCGTCTTCTATATGGAGGCAGAATTTCTTTATCTATTGGTCTTGTTGGTGTTTTAGTTTCTTTTTCAATAGGAGCCCTTATTGGAGGTATATCAGGTTATTTTGGAGGAATAATAGATAATATTCTTATGAGATTATCTGAAATTGTAATGTCTTTTCCTGGATTTTATCTCATGCTTGCATTAAGGGCTGTTTTTCCAATTACTCTTTCTTCTGTTCAAGTTTATTTTCTTATTGTTATTATACTTTCTTTTATTGGATGGGCTGGTCTTGCTAGAGTAATTAGAGGAATGGTTCTCTCTATAAGAGAGCAAGATTTTGTATTAGCTGCTAAATCTTATGGAGCATCTTCATTAAGAATTATCACCAAACATATTTTACCAAATACTTTCTCGTATTTACTTATAGCTGCTACTCTTGCTATACCTGGATATATACTTGGAGAAAGTGCCTTATCTTTATTAGGATTAGGTATTCAAGAGCCTTATGCCAGTTGGGGAAATATGTTATCTTCAGCTCGAAGTATATCTGCTATGGCTTCTTATCCGTGGATTTTAGCTCCTGGTATTGCGATTTTTATAACTATTTTAGCTTTCAACCTTATAGGTGATGCTTTAAGAGATGCTCTTGACCCTAAACTTAGAAAAAATTTATAAAATTATTATGTTAAAATTATTAACAGTTAGTTAATAATATTGACGTTTTGTTATTAAGTATTATTATTAATAATAACTAGAATAAGATATAAGATTTATGCTAAATTTATTAAAATTTTACTAATTTTTACGAAAATTTTTATGTAAAGTTGATTTACAAACGCAAAGATATTAAATTTAGAGTGAATTTAGGAATATGAGATACTTATACAGTTGGCACACTTATTGCTTTTCCCATAAGCACTATGGGAAAAGAAATTGGACGAAACTTTGAAGCAAGGTTTAAAATAAATAAGTTAGAAGTTGAGGTTTGGAGATACGCCATCTATGAGCGTTTTATAAAAAAGCGGAAAGAAAATATAAAAATCATACTTTGGGACGAAATTAAAGAAGAAGATATAAAACAAGAAAGAAAATTTTAAACAAGATTCACTCTCCCCCTGGGGATTTCTCCCCCCTTTTTTAAAAAATAATAAGGTGAAAAAAATATGGAAAAATCAAATCAAAATCGGGAAAATATAAGCTATATACTCAATATTGTAGAGAGTTTGTATGAAAAAAAATATAAACTAGATAATTTTCGAGAAATTTTGGAAAATTTATTATCTTTATTTAATTTAAAGTTTTTGCTTCTAATAAAAGATAACGTTGGCTATTATTTAGATGAAGAAAAATACTTTTATATTTCAGACCCAGAAAAATTACTAAAATATAAAAATTTTTTAAAAAAATTTTTAAAGAAAGAAAATTTAGTAATTTTAAACAATTGTGATAAAGAATACAAAATTTTTAGAAATCTTAATGAAGATAATTTTTTATATCATTTTTTCTTTATAAAACTAGCAGATAATCTTTATATTGTAGGTGCCCGAGAAACTCCTTTTTCCCAAAAAGAAATAAATCTTTTATCAAGAATTAAAGATTTAATTAAAAAAAGTATTAAACAAGATGAACTAGAAAATAACCTATTAACTCAGGTTTATACAGATGAATTAACAGGTTTATACAATAGAAGATTTTTTGAAAAAATAATTCCTATAGAAATTGAAAAAGCCAGAAGATATAAATATCCAGTAAGTATTATTTATATGGATATTGATAATTTTAAAAGAGTAAATGATGATTATGGACATTTTGCAGGAGACGTATTTTTAAAACATTTAGGAACCTTATTAAAGGGAACTTTAAGAAAAGCTGATATTCCTATAAGAATGGGAGGAGATGAATTTATAATATTTTTACCTTTTACTAGAAAAAA
>JAADDV010000057.1 GCA_013153795.1 Aquificota bacterium
CTTTTCTATGTTTTCTTTTATCTTTTCTTTTTCAAGTTCTTTTTCAAGCTCTTTTATTTTTTTCCTTAGATTTTGAACTGCCTCTCCAGATTTATCCTTTAACTCTTCTAAGATAATGTAAAGACCTTCCTTTATTTTCTCTATGCCTTCTTTTATTCTGCTTTCGTCTGCCGTAGTTACTTTAAAGCTCAAAAATAAGATTAAGATAACAGCTATTGTTTTTTTCATTTTTCCATAATCCCGTAAAAAAGCTCGTTAATAAACACATCAGGGTTTGGTATTACTGGACCTTCTCTTTGTTCTATTACTTTTGCAAAAACTTTTGCCTGTATAGAGCCAAGGAAGAACATTGCTGTTTCTTCTGGGTTAAGCTCTTTTTTAATTACTCCTTCTTCCTGTCCCTGTTTTATTACCTGTGCAAGTCTTTGTTTGTAATCTTGAACAAAGGAGTGAAGTATTTTTGTGAATTTTTTGTTGTCTGACCTTGAAAAGTCAAAGCAAAGGATAGGAACTGCCCCTTTTGTATCTTCTAATACCTCTATATGGGTTTTTAAAACCTGTCTTAATTTATCTTCAACTGTTTTTCCTTTTTTTATTCCTATTTCTGCACTTTTTGAGCATCGGGAGACATAATCGGTTATTATTGCGAGGATAATATCATCCATTGAAGAATAATGCTTAAAAATCGCTGCGTCTGTCATTCCAAGTCTTGATGCGATATTTTTTGCAGTAAACTTTCTAAGACCTTCTTTGACTATAATTTCTGCAGCAATTTTTACTATTTTTTCTTTTGTAGAAAGCTTTTCCATTTCTTCCCCTTTAACCATTTTCTCCTCCAAATTCAATTATGTTGCAAAACTGGTGTAAGTATATCCCCGCTCCTGCTGCGTGTTTGTGACCTCCTCCTCCCAGTTTTTTTGCAAGCTCAAGGGCTGTAGGGCTTTGCCCTTCTATACTTCTAAAGCTGAATTTAACAAAATCTCCACTTATATTAAATAGAGCAACAGCCTCTCCGTATTTTTGAGATAATATATTTCCTATTTCTGATTGGAATAAACCTGTGTTAAAAGCTTTAACTTTATGGTCCCCTATTTTAATAATAGTAGGTTTTGCCTTTTCTACAAAAAAGTTTATTAGATAGTCAGTATACTCAGATATAACTTTTCCTTTTTCTAAAAGACCTGAAAGTTCCCTGTCTATAAGCTCTTTTATCTTTTCTGGTTGGTTGGTAAATACCATTAAAAATGAGTTTGCATCTTTTGTTTCATCTTTAAATTCCCATTTCCAGATATCTTTATCTTCAACTAACTTTACCAGTTTTGGAATAGGCTCTCCAAAAAAGTATTTATAGGCTAATGATGCTCCTGACATATTATTGTCAAAAACAAACTCAAAGTTTTCATATCTGCTTGACAGCTTTTTTAATGTTTCGTAAGCACCAATATGATGGTCTATATTAACTACTTTTTTTGCTTTTTTTATGATTTTTTCACTGTCTTTTTCAGGAAATGCAAAGTCTACAATATACACTACCGTGTTTTGGTCTATTTCATCTAAAAGGGCTTTAAAGTCTTCTTCTTTGTATTTATGTTCAAAAGGAAATAATTTGCAGTCTGGGAATTTTTTTAACAGAACTGCTGCAGCTGTAGTTCCATCGGTGCAGTTTTTATGGTATACACATAAAACTTTTTCGTTCATTAAATCTTTATCCTCTGTAGTGTTTAATTTAATATTTAACCTTATTTCACATACCTTTGTAAAGGTTGTATAATTTTTTAGCCTTTAAAAATTTTAGGAGGATATACTCTGAGTATTAAAAACCCTCAGGATTTTACAATCGGTATTCTTGGTGGTGGACAGCTTGCAAAAATGGATGCTCAGGAAGCCAAAAAACTCAGTTTTAATCTAATTACCCTTGACCCTGATGAAAACTGTCCGGCATCTTTGGTTACTGAAAATATCACTGGCAAATTCAACGACTTAGAAAAGCTTTCTATTTTAAATGAAAAATCAGATGTAATTAGCTATGAACTTGAGCATATTGATATTGAAGCTGTGAAAAAAATTATTCCTCCAGAGAAAATCTTTCCGTCTATAAAAGTTCTTGAAATTATTCAGGACAAATATAAACAAAAGCTGTTTTTTAAAGAAAAAGGCATACCTCTTCCCTTCTTTAAAGAGGTAAAAGATATAAGTGATTTAAAAGAGAATATACCAGTAGTCCAAAAGGCAAGGTCTGGAGGATACGACGGAAAAGGAGTAGTTGTTTTAAAAACAGAAGAGGACCTAAAAAAGGCAATAAAAGTACCATCTTATATAGAAGAGCTTGTTGATATAGAAAAAGAACTTGCAGTTATGGTCGTAAGAGATAAAAAGAGAAACACAGTAGTTTATCCTGTTGTTGAAATGGTATTTAATCCAGAAGGACATCTGCTTGATTATCTTATAACCCCTGCTGATATGGATGAAAAAGTTTATAAAGAAGCTCAGAATGTTGCTGTTTCTGCTGTTGAGGCTTTAGATGGGATTGGTGTTTTTGGCGTTGAGCTATTTTTAGATAAAATGGGAAGAATTTTACTAAATGAAGTTGCTCCCCGTCCTCACAATTCTGGGCATTATACTATTGAAGCCTGTGAGACTAGCCAGTTTGAACAGCATATAAGGGTGCTTGCTGACCTTCCTCTTGGCTCATCAAGGCAGATAGTTCCAGCACTAACTATGAACATAATAGGAGAGCCAGATAGTTTTGGGAAGCCTGTTTATGAAGGGCTAAACGATATTATGGCTGTAGATGGTGTAAACGTTCATATATACGGTAAAAAGCTGGTAAAGCCATTTCGGAAGATGGGGCATATTACTATTGTGGATTTTGATAGGAAGAGACTCCTTGAAAAGGCAAACTTTATAAAAAAGGTATTTAAAGTAAAGGGTAATAGGTCTTATTAGTAAAGATAAATGAAACAGAATTTTTTATTTGACTTGCTTTTGAAGGTTTGACTTGGCGATTTGAACTGTGTTTTTTAGCCAATCAACGGCTTCCGTGTCGTATTTTTTATATTTTTCGTATAACTCCACTGCTTTAAGGTCATACTGGTATAAAAAGTTTAAGTTTTCAGGGGATAGAAGGTGTTTGTTTTCTTCTAATATTCTTCTTTCTGTATATATTACAGACGCTTCTGGGTCTTCCTCATCAAAATAGTATAAATCTATCCTATAATTTTTCAAAAGTTTCTTTAACTGCTCTACTGTATACATTTTCTTCAACCTCGCTTTCTTTTAAGAAAAGATATAACTAACCTGTGGTTTTCTGCCTTTTTCTATTAATACCCTATCGTGATTTGCAAGTGTTTCTAATATTACTTCAATATATTGAAATTCTGCATTTTCTTTTGATATATGACCTTTTGCAATCCTTTTGTTGATATGCTCTGTGAATTTTTTCTTTTTCTTCCAAAGTTTAGGAAAATGTTTAACAAACTCTTCTTTCGTTTTAACCTATTCTAATAGACTTGCATTCTTCAAAAACTTTT
>JAADDV010000131.1 GCA_013153795.1 Aquificota bacterium
GGTATTAAATAACAACTCTTTTTCTAAAATAGCTTTATATTGAAAAGAAAAACTTTGAAGTAAAATAGATATTCCAATTAAAGGAATAATTATCTTTAATTCTTCTTCTTTATAAAAGATAGAAGCTATTGGAGCTAATAAAACTAAAAATAAAAATAAGACTATACCAATTAATATGTTAAACCAGTAAAGGATACTTAACTGACGTTTAGTAATATTTTGTTTGTATATAATAGCATTACTTACACCTCCATCTGCAAAAACTTGTAAGAAACCAGTAACAACTGAAGCTAAAGCCATAAGTCCAAAATCTGTAGGAGATAAAAATCTTGTTAGAATAGATATCTTGAGAATTTGAGAAGCAGCCCCTACTATAGTAGCAAGGGCTGTCCATCTAATACCTTTTAGAGCTCTTTCTTTTATATTCAAGGTTTGTCCTTATATGCGAATACGATATAAAGCAAGTTTATGAGTAAAAAATAGGTCTATATAATCACATACCATATCAACTTCTTCTTCTGTTAGGTCATAAAACATCGGAAGTCTTAATAATCTTTCACTTTCTCTTGTTGTATAAATATCTTTTCCTACAAATTCACCAAATCTTTTTCCAGCAGGTGAGGAGTGAAGAGGAATATAATGAAGAGTAGTTTGGATTCCTCTTTTTTCAAGAAATTCCATAAGTTTTGAACGTTCTTCTTTATTTCTTACTTTAATGTAAAAAATATGTCCATTATGGTGACAATATTTTGGAATTTTAGGAAGTTCAAGAATTCCTTTTTCTTCTAAATGTTTTAGGTTTTCATAGTATCTATTCCATAATTGAAGTCTTTTATTAGTTATTTTTTCTGCATCTTCTAACTGAGCATATAAAAAAGCATTATTTAACTCACTTGATAGAAAACTTGAACCTATATCAATCCATGTATATTTATCAATAAAACCTTTAGAAAAAGCTAATCTATTTGTTCCCTTTTCATATATAATCTCCGCTCTATAGATAAACTTTTTATTGTTTACAAGTAAAGCTCCACCTTCTCCTGAATGAACATTTTTTGTTTCATGAAAACTATAACAACCTAAATCTCCAATACTTCCTAAAGGTTTTCCTTTATAATAAGCAAGGACTCCTTGAGCTGCATCTTCTATAACCAGTAAGTTATAAAGTTTGGCTATATCATTAATTGTATCCATTTCACAACCAACTCCAGCATAATGAACAGGGACTATAGCTTTTGTTCGCGGAGTTATAGCTTCTTCTATTCGGCTTTCATCAATATTCATTGTATCTGGCCGAATATCTACAAATTTTATATGGGCTCCTCTAAGAACAAAGGCAGTAGCTGTAGAAACAAAAGTAAAAGAGGGCATAATAACCTCATCCCCCGGTTGAATATCAGCCAAAATAGCAGACATTTCAAGAGCATCAGTGCAAGAAGTTGTCATTAAAGCTCTTTTAGTGCCTGTTTTCTTTTCTATCCAGCGACTACATTTTTCACTAAATTTACCTCCTCCACAAAAATGTCTTTCAGCAAAAGTTTCAGCTAAATATTTTTGCTCTTTTCCTGTTACAACAGGTTTGTTAAAAGGTATCATAATACTTCTCCCCCTGTATTAAATTAAGATTTTTATATTTTTTTTCCTAGTAATGCTGCAGTTGTTTTAACCATTAATTTAGGATTTAATGGATAAGCTATTAAAGCTTTTAAAAGAAACTTTTTAGCCTCTTTTTGTTGCCCAGAAGCAAATAAAGCTTCTCCTATTCTTTGATAAAAACGACTCATTATTTTTTTATCTTTTCTAATCTCATCGTAATGTTTGCCTACTAATAGTCTTAAAGCCTTTATAAGGGCATAAATGTCTGAAGAAATATTTCCTGGAGTATCATATGAAATCATTAAAGGTTTTTTTATGAATTTAAATTTATATTTTTTTGCTAACCTTAAAAATAAATCCCAATCTTGAAGTCTTGGAAATCTTTCATCAAAATATCCAACATCTTCAATAGCTTTTTTTCTAACAACAGCTGTTGGGGTATTTACAAAATTTACATGATAAAGAAGCTCTTTATAAATGTTTCCTTCTGTTTTTTTGATATTTGGAGAAGGGATTAAAACTTCTCTATCTCCATATTTTCTTATAAAAGCTGTGTATACAACGGCTACATCTGGTTCTGCCTTTTCAAAAACATCCATCTGAATTTTCAATTTTTCAGGAAGCCATTCATCATCACTATCTTGGAAAGCTATAAATTCTCCTTTAGCTCTTTTGATACCAACATTCCTAGCTCCAGCTCCACCTAAATTTTTAGGGTTTCGAATATAAACAATTCTGTCATCTTTAAAACTTTTGACTACTTCTTCTGTATTATCTTTTGATGCATCATCAACAACAATAAGTTCAAAATCAGAATAACTTTGATTTAAAACACTTCTTATGGCTCTATCAAGATATGCAGCCCTATTATAAGTTGGTAAAACTACACTTACTTTTGGATTTCTCATGATTCTACTCCATCACCCCATTTGTTAATTTTTCTTTTACATCATTTATTACAATACCTACATTTTCTATTCCAATTTCTGAAAGTTTTCTGTCTATATCTTTGATAGATTGTTTTTTTGTTTTATCTACTCTAAAAACAATCAAAGAAATATCACTTTCTTCCATTAACATAAAAACTTCAGGAACAGAATATATTGGAGAAGTGTTTAGGATTATATATTTAAAGTCTTTTTTAAGTTCTTTTATAATGTTTTTAAGAATATTAGAGGTAAAAATAAGGTTTTTAGATAAATAAACATCTTCTTTTTCTATTGTTCCAGCTGTAATAATGTATAAGTTTTCAAATTCTGGAACTTTTTTTATTGAATACTTTATTTGAGCTTTGAAAATTTTTTCTTTTTCTGCGCTTATTACTTTTTCTTTGGAAAATCTTTTTACAGCTGTATTGACAGCATTTGTCAATTTTATATACAGTTTAGAATTTTGTAGCTTTATATCACTTTCTATAAGATTTTTTATTTCTTTATTTATATTTTTTACTATTTCATCAATAGATGAACCTGTTTTGAAGTTCTTTCTTATTATTGTGTCTAATATTCCTTCTACTTCATCTAAAATAAAAGGTGCATCTTCTTTGTTTTTCTCTTTTTCTAAAATTGCAAATGTTGATTTTAAAACTTCTTTTTCAAGAGCATTTTTCTCTATCAGTTTTTCTAGCTCTTTATCTGTATAACTATATCTTTTGAAAATATCTAAAATACCTGTTTCATTTGAAATATTTCTGAAGTATTTATGTAATTTTGGTTCTTCAAAATTTAAATCTACAATAATGACTTTTGAATTTGTTCCGAACTCAAAAGAAACTCCTAAATTTGCACTTATTGTTGTTTTTCCATCATTTTTCTCAGGAGAAGTAATTAAAATAACTTGACTTTTTTTACTTCTTTTAAAGAGAAGCTGTATATTTGCTTTTAATATACGAAAGACTTTTGAAACTTTTTCATAACCAGCAGTTGATGGA
>JAADDV010000091.1 GCA_013153795.1 Aquificota bacterium
AATTCTCTATCCTTATTCTTTTCCCATTCTTTTCTTTTATAATCCTGTAACTCTTTTCCATTTAATAAAATCTTCTTCTTCTCTTGCAATTCTATAAGCCATTTAAACAGCAAAGCAGAAATTTCATTATCAAGTTGTTTATGATGCAAATTAGCCCTTATGCTAACTTCCTCTTTATCTTTATCGAAAGTGATTTCAAATGACTCTATATTTCTTAATATCTCTCTTTTCGCATCCTCTCCTGCGTAATTGTATCCAAATTTTTCCGCTACTTCTAAAATATCCTTATCCGATAAAAGTATTATTCCAAACTCCTTCAAATTCTTCACTAAGTCATTATGAACAGTCTCAGAGATTATCACTTGCCGTCCTCTTTTCAAAACATATTTATCCCCACCAACCAAGATAAATCCAAATTCTTTTAAGAACGACTCCATATGTTCAATTTCTCCCAAATATCTAATAAATCCCTTAAGCTCTTCTTTTGATAGTTCGACTTTCCCTTCCTTTACCCTTTTATCTAATATTTTCCAAATTTCCTCATGCTCACGTAACTTTTTACTGTTTATATTGGATAAAAATCTCCTTTTCTTTTTGTCCTTTTCTTTATCATCTCTCTTTATCCACTTTAAAAAATCCGCATGTATGATATTATCTTTGCCGATTACTTTAGATACAACTCCGTGATATTCTTCCAGTCCATCCTCAAAATAGACAGACTGCCAATCTTTAAGCTCCATGCTCTGTGTCAATACATGGGTTATAGTAAAATCTTCTCCTTCCTGCTGCCATTTTTGAAAAGCATGTTCATAAATATCAATTAAATTATATCCATCTTTCTTCCATCTATCCCAGTTATCTTTATCTTTATAAATCCAAGAATATTTAGCAAAGAATTCCTTCAATTCATCTAACAATTCTTCTTTTTCCAAAGCTTTATAGTCATCTTCAAACATTTCCCAATCTTTCAGCCACTCTTTTAAATCTTTTAAATCAGATTCCACCAATTGATTTAAAGGTTTTAATTCTCCTTTCCTGTTTTTCAAAACACTTAGTTTTCCAAAGTCATTTTTATCAATCGCCCAATAATATTCTAATTTATTCTTATTAAGATATGTTTTACTTATCTGTTTTAAAATTAAAATTCTTTTAGATGAATCAAGCTGAGAAATACGTTCACCAATCCTATTAAAGAAACTTACTATTCCATCATCTGGTTTAATTTCATCTCTAAATTCTTTTATAAACTTAAAAAAGGGCTCGTCAATTTTTTCAATCTCTGGAACGATTACCAAATTTAAATCCTTGCCAAGTAATCTAAAGAATTTATACTCATCTTCATTCTCCGGTATCAATATGTACTTATCTACATACTTATCCACGAACTTTCTGTTTTTCAGTTCATCTAAAGAGTAAAAATCGTTCTGAACCTTAATAATTGCTATATGCTTTTTTAATTCCTTCCCTAGTTTTTGAGAAATATCTACCAATTTTTGGGAAAACTTTTCATACAAAGCATTATCGTTTTTAAATTTATATTTTTTAATCCATCTATTCAAGTCTTCTACATTTTCTTTAATTAATTCGCTTAAAGTTTTTTCTTTCACAGAAGCCCACTCCTGAGAAAGAAGGGAATTCTTTAGTTCTTCCTGAAGCCAGTACCTATCCATAGTTAATTCGTCCAGTGGGATTTCTTTATTATTTAAACCAGTTTTATTAATAAATACTCTTTCCTTCGATTTTATCACTATAGAGCCCTTTTTATCACGCACTGGAATATGCGTTTCCAGAAAATCTTTTAACGCGTCCTCAAAATATCTCCAGACCTGTTCGGAGCTTTCAAGATTATTGTTTTTCTGCGATTTAACTATAGACCAGTAAATCTTTTCATAGAGCTCAAACTGTTCCTTTTCTATAAGTTTTTCAAGAAATTCCCTTAATCCCTCAAAAGCCTCCTTAACACTGGAGATATTGCTCATTTTTGTTCTATGGGAAGCCGGCTCAAAGTTGTCAGAATGTATGAGAAAATTGAAACCATGTCTTTCGTCCCTCATAGGCAGGTGTTTAAAAAGATTGGGCCCTTTGACAAAGTCCCTATCAAATGGAGAAAAAATGAATATGATATTTACGTCAGAAATACCAAAATCTTTTAAGTTAATTTTAATCTTTTTCTTTTCCGAACTCTGATAATTAGAAACATCTTCCCAATTTCTTAACTCGACTAAATTACCCGCTTTTATTTTCATTTTTTGCTGATTATTATAAACCAAAAATTCACGAATATTATGCAGGAAGTAAGGTAATAATTCCAATTCTTCTTTTTTGAGAAGATCTAATACTTCCTCATAATTTTTCGCCCTGAGTTTTACTATGAACAATGAACCTCTTTTCCAACTAATCAGTTTATTTCTAATTTTTTCGGGCAAATCACTTAATACTCTCAAGTCTTCTTCATTGAAAGGTTTTATTTTTCGTTGAGAAGAAATATCTTTAACTTCTTCCCTATAGGCCACAGGAAAAGTTGTAATGAGTATTTTAAATAAAATATTTCCTTCAAACCAATTTTGAACATTTTCTATTGAGGTAAATTTAAGATCCACAAACTCTTTTATTGAATTCTCTCCGCACCATGAAAAAAGCACAGGACCTATATAATGTTTCAGAAGGGCATCCCAATCCCTCTCATCTTCCATGACAAGTCTATGTATCAACTTAAAACCAATACCGTACTGTCCTATCTGCTTCTCATCCTTCTGACTCTCCGCCACTTGGAGAAGCGAATACACATCAATGGGACTGAATTTATAACCATTATTGGCAAAAACTAACCATCTATTATCCTCTCCATTATCTATAAATGCAAATACCATTTCTTTCGCATGTGAATCATCAGCATTCTGTATAAATTCATAGATGGCTTGCTTGGGCTCAGCCATTTTTAGAAAGCTTTCCAATTTCTGCTGAATGTCTTGCCTAGCCTTATCTGAATCATTGTAATTACCATAGCCATAATATGCCGGTATATAGCCTTCTTTATCCTCATATCTTCCTGCTATCATGCTAATATCATATGATTTTAATTCTTCTTCCTCCAAAATATTTAGAATTTCATTAATTTTATTTGGAACTCGAAGTTCTGATGCACTAAAAAGAGCAAGATTTTCAGGATTAATTCGAAAATCACTATAGCAATCATTATTAAAAGCTTTCTTTATTTCCTCTTCATCAATGCGTATACCCTGCCGTTCTATTCGTTCCACAAAAGCATCTGTTATTTTTCTCTTAAAAACCACTTTTCGCCTTATGAACTTGGGATCTACAACCTTCATATCAGTACCTCCTTTGATCCGAAACCCTCAACTTAAGTTAAATTTTAATTGCCACTATTGACGAAATATTAACATCCAAACTTCTTTTCATACCTATGATAGCTCAAATCACCACATTATAAACAACCCTGTGGGCAAGGGTTCCCTTATAGCGGGTTTCCCGCCTGTCTCTGCCTTCTAAAATCAGGTTATT